>JANMQW010000228.1:0-4793 GCA_031370725.1 Novosphingobium sp. | reverse complement strand
ATGAAGTGCACTGGTGAGGAGGCCACCTCGGTTGCCTCGGCCTATGCGCTGGCCAGCGATGACATGGTGTTCCCCAGCTATCGCCAGCAGGGCATCCTGATCGCGCGCGGCTATCCGTTGACCGAGATGATCAACCAGATTTACTCGAACAAGGCGGACAAGCTGAAGGGTCGCCAGCTGCCAATCATGTATTCCAGCCGCGAGCACAGCTTTTTCACGATCAGCGGCAATCTGGCGACGCAGCTTCCGCAGGCGACCGGGTTCGCTATGGCCAGCGCGATCAAGGGCGACAGCCGGATTGCCGCGGCCTGGGTGGGCGAAGGTTCGACCGCCGAGGGCGATTTCCATTCGGCGCTGACTTTCGCCGCGGTCTATAACGCGCCGGTGATCTTCAACGTGGTCAACAACCAGTGGGCAATCAGCAGCTTTTCGGGCTTTGCCGGCGCAGAGCGGACAACGTTCGCCGCGCGTGCTATCGGCTATGGCATTGCAGGCTTGCGGATCGACGGCAACGATGCGCTGGCGGTCTACGCCGCCGAACAATGGGCCGCGAACCGCGCGCGGGCGAACATGGGCCCGACCCTGATCGAGCACTTCACCTATCGCGCCGAGGGGCATTCGACCTCAGACGATCCGGGCCAGTACCGTTCGGCGCAGGAGCGTGAGGAGTGGCCGCTGGGCGATCCGATCAACCGCCTCAAATGCCACCTGATCGCGCTCGGCGAATGGTCCGAGGAACAGCAGGCGGCGATGGATCGCGAGCAGATCGACGAGGTCAAGGCCGCGACCAAGGATGCCGAGAAGAACGGCATCCTCGGCCACGGCCTGCACCACCCGTTCCACACGATGTTCGAGGATGTGTTCGAGGAACTGCCGTGGCATCTGGAGGAACAGGCCGCGCAGGCGATCCGCGAGCGCGCGATCAAGTGGCCGGAGCAGCCGGTATGATCATCGAGGAAGCCCCCGTGTCGCTCGCAGACGCACCCGTGCGTCGCCTCAACATGATCGAGGCGATCAACGACGCGCTCGACATCATGCTCGCGCACGATCCGAACGTGGTGATCCTGGGCGAGGACGTCGGCTATTTCGGCGGAGTGTTCCGCGCCACCCACGGCCTCCAGAAAAAGCACGGCAAGACCCGTGTGTTCGATACGCCGATCAGCGAATGCGGGATCATCGGGGTCGCGGTCGGGATGGGCGCCTATGGGCTGCGCCCGGTCCCCGAAATCCAGTTCGCCGACTATATCTACCCCGGGCTCGACCAGTTGATCAGCGAGGCTGCACGGTTGCGCTATCGCTCGGCGGGCGAGTTCATAGCACCGATGACCGTGCGCAGCCCGTTCGGCGGCGGGATCTTTGGTGGGCAAACCCACAGCCAGAGCCCCGAGGCGTTGTTCACCCACGTATCCGGAATCAAGACCGTCATCCCCAGCACCCCGCATGATGCCAAGGGCCTGCTGATCGCCGCTATCGAAGACAACGATCCGGTGATATTCTTCGAGCCCAAGCGGATCTACAACGGCCCGTTCAACGGCTATTACGACAAGCCGGTCGAGCCGTGGAGCAGGCACGCCGACAGCGCGGTGCCAGAAGGGTACTATCGCATCCCGCTGGGCAAGGCGCGGATCGTGCGAGCGGGCGAGGCATTTACCGTGCTCGCCTATGGCACCATGGTCCACGTCGCCGAGGCCGTGTGCCGCGAGAAGGGCGTCGATGCCGAGATCATCGATCTGCGTACGCTGGTCCCACTCGACATCGAAGCGATCGAAGCCTCGGTCGAGAAAACTGGGCGTTGCCTGATCGTCCACGAGGCGACGCGGACGAGCGGGTTCGGCGCGGAACTGTCCGCGCTCGTCCAGGAACGCTGCTTCTACCACCTCGAAGCCCCGATCGAGCGCGTGACCGGGTTCGACACCCCCTACCCGCACAGTCTCGAGTGGGCCTATTTCCCAGGTCCCGTCCGCATCGGCGAGGCCATCGACAAGCTTTTGAAAGCGTAAGCGCATGGGCAAGTATACATTCCGCCTGCCCGACATCGGCGAGGGCATCGCCGAAGCCGAGATCGTCGCGTGGCACGTCAAGCCGGGCGACCGGGTCGAGGAAGACGGCCGCCTCGCCGACATGATGACCGACAAGGCCACGGTCGAGATGGAAAGCCCGGTTTCGGGCACGGTGATCGAAGTGGCGGGCGAGGTCGGCGACGTGATCGCGATCGGCTCGGCGCTGGTTGTGATCGAGGTTGAGGGCGAGGGGGCTGAGGACGCGATCGGGCAGCGGATCGAGGCGGAAACGCCCGATGCTGGTGATGTTGCCAGCGCGGCTGGGGCCAGCGTTGGCGAAGGTTCTTCGACAGGCTCAGGACGAGCGGACCCCGTTGAACAAGCCGGTGTTCCAGCCAGTCCACGACAACCACCCACACCCGCTCAGGCTGAGCCTGTCGAAGCCCGCGCGCCCACATCTGCCCAAAACGCCAAAGTTCTCGCCTCGCCCGCCGTCCGCGCGCGTGCGCAGGAACTTGGTGTGAACCTCTCCGAAGTCCGTCCCGCGGAAGACGGTCGCGTGCGCCATGCCGATCTCGACGCCTTTCTGTCCTACAATGCCAGCGGCGGATTTCGATCCGCCGGGGCCAAGGGCCAGGACCAGCAGATCAAGGTCATCGGCTTGCGACGTCGCATCGCCGAGAACATGGCGGCCTCAAAACGCAACATCCCGCATTTCTCCTACGTCGAGGAATGCGATGTCACCGCGCTCGAAGTCATGCGCGCGCAATTGAATTCGGCTCGGGGGGGCGCTGATGATTCTCGGCCAAAGCTGACCATGCTCCCGCTGCTGATCGCCGCGATATGCCGCACCGTGCCCGATTTCCCGATGCTCAACGCGCGCTACGATGACGAGGCCGGCGTCGTTACCCGCTACGGCGCAATCCATCTCGGCATGGCCACCCAGACCGATGCCGGGCTGATGGTCCCGGTGATCCGCGATGCGCAGGACCGCAACGTCTGGCAACTCGCCCGCGAGATCGTCCGGCTCGCGCAAGCGGCGCGCGATGGCACCGCCAAAAGCGACGAACTGTCGGGCTCGACACTGACAATCACTTCGCTCGGCGCGCTGGGTGGAGTCGCTACCACTCCTGTCATCAATCGCCCTGAGGTCGCGATCATCGGCCCCAACCGGATCGTCGAACGCCCGATGTTCGTGCCCGACGAGTCCAACGTTCTTGGGGGCGGCGAACGCATCGAAAAGCGCAAGCTGATGAACATCTCGATCAGCTGCGATCACCGCGTGGTCGACGGCTGGGATGCGGCAAGTTTCGTGCAGGCGGTCAAGCGGTTGCTCGAAACCCCGGTACTGCTGCTGAGCGACTAGGCGCTATCTTACCGTGCAAGGGAAGACCCGATGTCCACCGATCAGCGCATCGACGCCTATATCGCCAAAGCCGCGCCGTTTGCGCAGCCGAACCTCAAGCACCTGCGCGTCCTTATCCACCGGGCGCTTCCGCAATCGGAGGAAACGATTAAATGGGGCATGCCGCACTGGATGGAGGATGGTAAAAACGTCGCCGGCATGGCGGCGTTCAAGGCGCATTGTGCGTTGGTGATCCACGGCGATGGGCGACAGGGCCAAAAGGACGATGGGTCGATGGGGCAGTATGGCAAGATCACGTCGATGGCCGATCTGCCCGCCGATGCCGACCTTGCCGCCAACCTGAAAGCCGCTGCCGGGCGGGTTCAGACTAACGGAAATGCGCTCAAACCACCTCCCGCGAAAACTCCCCAGGCAGAAATTGCGATGCCCGAGGAATTCGCTGCGGCGCTGGCCAAAGTGCCCGCCGCCCTGTCTCCGTTCGCGGCCTTTGCGCCCTCGCACCGGCGAGAGTATCTCGAATGGATTGTCGAAGCCGAGCGCGCCGACACCCGCGACAAGCGGATCGCGCAGGCGGTCGCATGGATAGCCGAAGGCAAGAAGCGCAACTGGAAGTACGAAGGCTGTTAAGCCGTCAGCGGACGATCCCGCTCCAGGTCAGCCGCCCGCTGCCGGCCAGCGCAAGCTGCGGGGGTACTTTCCAGCGGATGTGGGTAACATCCTGCGGCGTCGCAAAGCGCCACACCATGCCATCCCGAAAGCGCAGGGCATCGAGCTTACCCCAACTGCGGCCACCGTCGACCGAAACGTCCTCGTCACCACTCGCGCTGCGCTCATAAGCGATCGTGCGGGGCAATGGATTGGTGATGGTCAGGTGCTCGCCGCGGGCCTGTGGTGCACGCCACGAAACGACATAGACCAGGCGGTCGCCGCGACGCAGCGACTGTGCCGGTTCGAGCACGCGCGCGACCCCTCCGTTGCCAATTGCGACCTCGCGCTCGACATAGACGGTGTTGGCAACTGTCACCGGCGCGGCGTGTGCCAGCGGTGCGCCGATAAGCACTGCCCCAAGCGTGGCGAACCTGAACCTCATGCTCCGAATGCCCCCGAACCCGTCGTTGTCAGGGTTGTCGCAGGCAAACCCGAAGGAATGGTTAAGGGGGAGGGTGCGACGATAGCGGATCGAGAGGGATAACGCGCTGAAAGCGTTGGAAATGTGCGGTTAACGGGCGCTACTATTTTGGCCGGGAATGGCTGCGGCATGGCGGTTGACACCATCCCGACCGTGCCCTAGTGGCGCTGCTCCCAAGCACGCGCGGGTGTAGCTCAGTTGGTTAGAGCGCCGGCCTGTCACGCCGGAGGTCGCGGGTTCAAGTCCCGTCACTCGCGCCATTTTGGTAGATCAGGGCCTAGCGAAAGCGCCCGGTTTC
>JANMQW010000215.1:0-3132 GCA_031370725.1 Novosphingobium sp. | reverse complement strand
GGAGCGGTCGCCATTCGAACAGCTTCCCGCGGAACCGCGCGAGCAGGCTCCATAAGCCAAGTCCGAAAATTGCAAAGCCCAGCCCGACCATGATCCGGAACGACCAGAATACGATCGCCACCGGCGGCTGGTCCTCGCGCGCCACGGTGTCGAGGCCCTTCAAGGGCGCGTCCGGATCATGCTTGAGGATCAATGACGAAGCCTTGGGGATTTCCACCGCATAGCGCACCGTTTGCGCGTCCTGATCGGGCCAGCCGAACAGGATCAGCGGGGCACCCTTGGGATGGCTCTGAAAGTGCCCCTCCATCGCCATGACCTTGACCGGCTGATGCTCCAGCGTGTTGAGCCCGTGCATGTCGCCGATAAAGATCTGCGCCGGGGCGACGATTGCCGCCATCCACATCGCCATCGAAAACATCTTGCGGACCTGCGCGGTGTCGTTGCGGCGCAGCAAGTGCCACGCGCCGACCCCGCCGACAGCCAGTGCGGTGGTCAGGTAGGCCGCGGTCACGGTGTGGGCGAAGCGAAACGGGAAGCTGGGGTTGAAGATGATCGCCAACCAGCTTGGGCCGGGCAGGAATTGGCCCTCCGGTCCGATCACATAACCGGTGGGGGTGTGCATCCAGCTGTTGGCGCTCAGGATCCAGAACGCCGAGAACGCGGTGCCCAGCGAAACCATGCAGGTCGCGGCAAAGTGCAGCCGCTTGCCGACCTTTTTCATCCCGAACAGCATCACCCCCAGGAACCCGGCCTCTAGGAAGAACGCGGTCAGCACCTCGTAGGCCATCAGCGGCCCGATAACGCCGCCTGCCTTGTCTGAGAACACCGCCCAGTTGGTCCCGAACTCATAGGACATCACCACGCCCGAGACGACACCCATCGCGAACGCAACCGCGAAGATTCGCAGCCAGTAGCGGTAGAGATCGAGGTACAAGTCCTTGCCGGTCTTGAGCCAAAGCCCCTCGAGCACCGCGAGGAAGCTGGCAAGCCCGATCGAGAACGCCGGAAAGATGAAATGAAAGCTCACCGTGAACGCAAACTGGGCGCGGGCAAGGAGCAGTGCGGTGGGATCGATCATCAAAAACCCCTGAGTGGCGAACGATGCCGCCACCGCAGTTGTTAAGCCAAATCTTGCAGCTCTGCGCGTGCATTTTGCGCATCACTGGTTGCCGTGCGCGTCGACCTAAAGCGGGTCCACAGCCGGTCGAGCATCCCGGCGGCGAATACGATCAGATAGACGTCAAGGTACGAGCGGTGGCTGGTCTGCGCCCACAGCACCGCGGTGATCGCGGCAAACGTCGCAAGGTGCGCGTAAATCGGTGCATCCTCACGCCACTGGTGGCGGCGGTGCCACTGCATCGCCAACGCGAGCAGCAGTATGGGAAAAAAACTCAGCGCGTGGACCGCGTCGCCGAGCAGCCCGTGGCGCGGTACGGGCAGCGGGCCGAACGCGGCGACAAGCTTGCGCGCCATGCCGATGAGCGTCGTGCCGGAATTGTGGGCGATCCATTCCAGACCGCGCGCCAGATACCAGTTGCTCTGCGCTGCCTCGTCACCTTGGAGCCGCGCGAGTTCGGCATGGTCGGTAGGGGTCAGCGAGGCGAACACCGCAGCGCGGCTGAGGTCGATGCTTTCGCGCGGAAAATGGCTGAAGGTCAGCGGATGATTGCCCGCGAACACCGCCGCGCCGAATTCAGTGCCCAGCGTCAAGCGCCCGGTCAGCTGGTGCGCGCGCACGAGCCATGGCGATAATACGAGGAGCGTGGCGGCAAGGCAGGTCAGGCTCATCACAATGCCCCGCCGCGATGGGCGCCAGCTAGTGTGGGGCAGAGCCAGCCAGGCGATGGCGAACAGGGCAAACGGCGCCAGCGTTGCGCGGGTCAGGATTGCGGTGCCAAGCGCCAGCCCGGTCAGCGCCGCCAGCGTAAGCGAATCACGTTGGCGAGCACCCAGAGCCAGCCATGTCGCCAGCGCGCCGAGGAAGGTGAACAGCCCGGTTTCCTGCAGGGTCACGTCGTGGAGCACGTAATAGGGATAGATCGCGCAGATCGTCGCGGCGATCAGCCCGGCGCGTAATCCGAACCAGTGCCGCGCGAGCAGCCCGGCCACCACCACCGTGCCCGTGGAAACCAGCGCCTGCGCCACCAGCACTGGTGCATAACGCGGTTCGCCACCAGTCAAAACGGCCAGGAACAGCGGATAGAACGGCACGCGGAACGCGGTCGGCGGCTCGCCGGGGAAGGCATAGCCGTATCCCGCAGCGAGCTGCCGGGCGAGCGTGAAGAACAGCGTGTAGCCGTCGGCGAAGAACCGCTCGGGCCCGCGCAGCGCACCCCAGGCGAGGCGCAGCGCCAGCCCGGCAAGTGCGGTCAAACCGAGAAGCTGGCCGAAACCGCGCCGCGTCAGTTCCGCGGTCACGGCGTGACGATCAGCGGACGCGGGGGCCGCCGAACGGCAGCGGTGGGGGCGGGCGGCGATGTCCGCGCGGCAGCTGCGCCTGATAGGCGCGTCCGCAATGCTCGACGCAATACGGGAAGCCAGGGTTCACCTTGACCCCGCAGAAGTGGAAATCGGCCTCGCCCGGGTGGCCCATTGGCCAGCGGCAGATCCGCTCGTTGAGCTCGAGCAGGCTGGTCTTGGTCGCCATCTCGGCGCTCGGCTTGGCAGGTACCAGACGGCGCGGCGGAGCTGGGGGGATCGGCGCCTGCTGGTCGCCCGGGCCCTGGCGGAGAAACCCGCCGGGCCCGACCGAGACAACGCGCTGGCCGCTGGGCGGGGGAACGGGAGCCGAAGGCGTGGCATAAGTCGGGGTCGGCCCGGATGGGGTCGGCACCGCTGGGTCGGACGAGAATGTCACCGTCGAAGTCGAGGGGCGCGGCGCGGGCGGCGGCGCAGCAGGCTTGGGCGTCGGCGCGGCTCGGGCTGCGGCGGGCGTAGCCTTGGGGGCCGGCGCCTCGCTCTTCTCGTTGGGTTTGACCGGCGAGGGGCGGGCTTTCAGCCCCAAACGATGGGCCTTGCCGATCACCGCGTTGCGGCTGACCCCGCCCAGATCTTCGGCGATCTGGCTGGCGGTGGCGCCGCCTTCCCACATCTTGGTCAGCTTGGCGATGCGTTCGTCGGTCCAGCTCATAG
>JANMQW010000211.1:0-7690 GCA_031370725.1 Novosphingobium sp. | reverse complement strand
ACACGATTTCCGCCCCGTGGCGCTTGGCGAGCGGCACCAGATTGTGCACCGCCAGCCAGGTCCACGGGCTGGTGAGGTCGAAGAACAGTTCTATCATGGGCGCATGTGAGGCCCGCGGGCGACGCCTGTCAACGCCGCCCGTCGACATTGGCCGTCACCAGATATGCACGCGATCTTTGGGGGCCAGGTACAGCACATCGCCCGGTTTGATGGCGAACGCCTTGTACCAGGGATCGAAGTTGCGCAGCACCTCGTTAATCCGCGCCTTGTCGGGCGAGTGCGGATCGGTCTGCATGATCTGACGCTGAAACGCATCGCGCATCAGCGTACGCTGGTGCTGCGCATACGAGATGAAGAACCGCTGATCGCCGGTTATCCCGTCGATCACCGGGGCCTTCTTGCCCTTCAACGCGATGTGATAGGCCTTGTAGGCCATCGAGATCCCGCCGAGATCGCCGATGTTTTCGCCCAGCGTGAGCCGCCCGTTGATGCAAGTCTTGCCGTCATCGAGCGGGCAGAACGCATCGTATTGCTTGATCAGCTTCTCGGTAAGCCCGTCGAAGGTCTTGCGGTCCTGTTCGGTCCACCAGTTCTCGAGCTTGCCGGTCGGGCCGAAACGCGAACCCTGGTCGTCGAAGCCGTGGCCGATCTCGTGCCCGATGGTCGCGCCGATCGCGCCATAATTGATCGCCGGATCGGCGGTCGGGCTGAAATTCGGGGCCTGGAGATAGGCCGCGGGGAATACGATCTCGTTGGCCGAGGCGTTGTAGTACGCATTGACCGTCTGCGGGCTCAGGAACCATTCGCTGCGGTCGACCGGGCCGTGGAGCCTTGCGAGATCGTAGTTCCAAGCCCAGTCACCGGTGGCGACACGGTTGGCGAGCGGCTGGCCGGGCAGGATCGTCAGGCCTTCGTAAGTCTTGAACTGATCGGGATAGCCGATCTTGACCGAGATCGCATCGAGCTTGGCCTTGGCGGTGGCGCGGGTCGCCGGGCTCATCCACGGCAAGGTCGCGAGATTGGCGGCCTGTGCGGCGCGCAAGTTGGAAACCAGCTCGATCATCGCCGCCTTGCTCGATGCGGGGAAGTGGCGTTCGACATAGACCTTGCCGATCCCTTCGCCGAGCTGGCCTTGAACCGCCGCGACTGCACGTTCCCAGCGCTGGCGCTGGACCTGGCGGCCCTGAAGATACTGGCCGAAGAACGCGAAGTTGGCGGCATCGATATCGCTGGGCAGGAGATCGGCGTTGGCGGCAATGAAACGCGTCGCCATCCACGATTTCAGCACCGGCAGCGGGGTCGCGCGGACCAGCTTGAGCATCGCCGGGAACCCTCCGCCCAGTTTGGCGCGCTGTTCGGGGGTCAGGCCCGCCGCAATCACCTGCGCGTCGGTCGGCAAAATATAGGCGACGTTGAACTTGTCAGTCGGGGCCAGCCCGTTTTGCGCCATGAAGCGCGCGATCGGGAAATCGCCGGCCAGCGCGATCAGCTCGGCACCGGTCATCGGATGGTCGGTCAGCAACGGGTTACGGCGCAACGCGCGGTCCCAAGAGATTTCGGCAATCTGGCGCTCGAAGCCATAAACCGCCTCGGCGCTGGCTTTGGGCTGCGCATCGCCTGCCTTGCCGAGGAAAAATGCAACGAGATCCTTGTACTTGGCGCGCATCTCGAGGTTGCGGGGGTTGTCCATGAGGTAGTTGTCGCGGTCGGGCAGGCCAAGACCGCCCATGCCGACTCCGACCTCATATTTGTCGGGATCGGCGTTGCTCGCGCCGATGCCGAAGCCGATCGGGGCAGGATAGCCTGGCTTGCCCATCAGATCGATCAGCGCATCCGTGCTGTTCGCTGCGGCAATGGCATCGAGGTACGGCTTGGCCGGGGCGAGGCCTGCGGCGTCGATCGCGGCGGTATCGAGATAGGCGCTGTAGCTGTCGCCAATCCGCCGCTCGAGCGTCCCCTGCGCGGGGTTCGAGGTAGCAAGGTCTTCAACGATCTTGCGCACGTCGCGGTCCGAACCGAGGCGCAAGTCGGTTACCACGCCGTAATACGGGAACTGCGGCGGGATCGCGGTGGCGGCGGCCCACTTGCCGTTGACGTAGGCGTCGAAATCGTTGCCGGGGCGGACCGAGGCGTCGAGCTCGGCCTTGTCGAAGCCGATCGCCGCATACTTCATCGGCACCGGCTCGACGTAAGCGGCTGGAGCGGCGGCGGGCGTCACAGTCTCGGCGGAAGCGGAAGTGTAGGCGAAAAGCGAAGCCGTCGCGGCCAGCGCGAAACCTAGACGAATCATGCGGTCAGTCCCCGAAGAAAGCGGTTGAAAATGAAACGATTACTCAGCCGCATGGAGCTGAAGCGAGGCTGAACGCAAGGCGGTTTGCAGATGGTGGTGTGCCGTTCGTCGATAGGTCCACGCTTCCTTCCCCTCTCCCCCCGCGGGAGAGGATAGCAAAGCTTGCTCCGAAGGAGCTAGCGCAGCTTGGAGAGGGGGCGAGGCGTGGCGCTGTGCCGCGCCCCCTCTCCAACTTCGCCTAGGAGCTTACAGCGCCAAGTCTTCGTATCCTCTCCCGCAAGGGGAGAGGGGAGAGGGGAGAGGGGAGAGGGGAGAGGGGAGGCTCGGTGCGCCTAAGCCGCCAGCCCGTCGAACTGGAGCCGGGCCAGCCGGGCGTAAAGCCCGTCGGCCTTGGTCAGCGAGGCGTGGGTGCCTTGTTCGACGATCCGGCCATCGTCCATCACCACGATCCGGTCGGCGGCGCGGATCGTGGCGAGCCGGTGGGCGATGACCAGCGTGGTGCGGGTTTTCATCAGCCGTTCGAGCGCGTCCTGCACCAGCCGTTCGCTTTCGGCATCGAGCGCGCTGGTCGCCTCGTCGAGCAGCAGGATCGGCGCATCGCGCAACACCGCGCGGGCGATCGCCACGCGCTGGCGCTGTCCGCCAGAGAGGCGTGCGCCCGAATCGCCCAGGAAGGTGTCGAGACCGTCGGGCAGCTTGCGCAGGAAATCCTCGGCATTGGCGGTGCGCGCGGCGTCCCAGATCGCCTCGTCGCTGGCTTCCCAGTTGCCATAGCGCAAGTTGTCGCGTGCGCTGGCGGCGAACAGCACCGCGTCCTGCGGGACCAGCGCCATCCGCATACGGATTTCGGCAGGATCGGCCGACGGCAGCGGTACGCCGTCGATCTTTACCGTGCCCGATTGCGGATCGTAAAACCGCTGGGCGAGCAGGAACAGCGTCGATTTGCCCGCCCCCGAAGGCCCGACCAGCGCCACCGTCTCACCCGGCTCGACCGCCAGGGTAAAGTCACGCAGCGCGGGCGCATCGGGGCGGGTGGGATAGCGGAACGTGACCTTTTCGAACGCCAATTGGCCGCGCGCTGGAACCGGCAACGCCACCGGGCGCGCCGGAGCGGCGATCCCGGGCTGTTCGTCGAGCAGTTCGGCAAGGCGGCTGGCCGCACCGGCGCCGCGCAACAGATCGCCGTAAACCTCGGACAACGAGGCGAACGCGCCCGCGACAAGGCCGCCGGTGAGTACGAACGCGGCGATCGTCCCGCCCGAAATACTCCCGGTCGCCACCCCTACCGCACCCTGCCACATCAGCACCGTGATCGATCCGAACACCAAGGTGATGACGATTGCGGTCATCGCCGCGCGCAGCATGATCCGCCGTTTGGCGACCTCGAACGTTCGCTCAACCGCCGCGGCGAAGCGTTGCTGCTCGCGCTTTTCCTGGTTGAACGACTGGACGATCTTCATCGCCGCAAGCACTTCGCTGACCATCGAGCCAACATCGGCCACGCGATCCTGGCTGGTTCGCGATACGGTGCGCAGGCGCCGCCCGAAATAGATGATCGGGGTGATTATTAGCGGGATCGCCAGGACCAGCCCGGCGGTCAGCTTGGGCGCGAGCGCGAACAGGAAGATCGTGCCGCCGATTCCGGTGATCAGGTTGCGCAGCGCGACCGAGACGGTGGTGCCCACGACCTGTTCGATCAGCCCGGTGTCGGCGGTCATCCGGCTGCTGATCTCGCGGGGTGAGTTGTCTTCGAAGAAACTGGGCGGCATCCGCAGCAGGTTGGTCTGGACCTTAAGGCGGATGTCGGCGACCACCCGCTCGCCCAGCCACGATACGAAGAAAAACCGCATCGCGGTGGCTATGCCCAGCACCGCAACGATCATCAGCAGATAACGGAACGAATGGCCGATCTCGAGAAGGCTGGCACCAGGTCCGAACGCCTTGTCTATAATCACCTTGAACCGCGCAGGGATCGCCAGGGTCGCAGCCGAGGTGGTCATAAGCGCGAGCAGCGCGAATGCCAAATGCCGCGGATAGCGCAGCGCCTGGCGCCAGATCATGATCAGCGGACGCATTGTGCGCGCAGGCTTGGCCTCCGCAGGAGCTGGGGGGGGTGCCGCCGCGGCGGGCGCTTCGCTTTCGTCCATTGCCGTGCGCCTAGCCGATGCGAGCGCCGCTTTGAAGGGCAACCGGCGCAAAAGGTCCGCGAATGCAACTTTTCTCTGTATGCCGCATTGCAACATAAGACGAAGCGGCGCACATTGACCGCTTATCACCCAAATATCCTAGGGGCATGGCGTGCTTTACAAAGCTTACGAATTGCAGCGCTCGCTGCTTAATGCAGCCAGCGCTTGGGCCTCGATCGGCGCGGACCTGCTGACGGACCGACGGTTTCCCGCGGGTTTCATGGGCTGGGGCGAAATCCCGGCCAATCTGCTCGAGGTGTTCGCCCACGCCACCCAGCCGCGCGGCAAGCCTGCATTCGGGCTGCGCACGATAACAGTCGACGGTACTTCCCACCCGGTCACCGAAGCCACCGTGATCCACAAGACCTTCGGCGATCTCAAGCGGTTCACCCACACCGGGCTACCCGCGAATGCGCCGCGGCTGCTGATTGTGGCACCGATGAGTGGGCATTATGCCACGCTGCTGCGCGGCACGGTCGACCGCATGCTCGAAAAATGCGAGGTCTACATCACCGACTGGGCCGATGCGAAACTGGTTCCGCTCGACGCCGGGCGGTTCGATCTCGATGACTACATCGACTACATCATCGGCTTCCTCGAGTATATCGGCCCGCAGACCAACGGCCAGGGCGCGCACATGATGGCGGTGTGCCAGCCATCGGTCCCCGCGCTGGCGGCGACCGCGATCATGAATGCGACCGGGCATCCCTGCCGCCCCGCCAGCCTGACGATGATGGGCGGGCCGATCGATACGCGCGAAAGCCCGACGCAAGTTAACGACCACGCTACGAACAAGCCCCATGTGTGGTTTCGCCACAACGCGATCACCACCGTTCCATCGACTTATCCGGGCGAAGGGCGGCGCGTTTATCCAGGGTTCGTCCAGCTCGCCAGCTTCATGAGCATGAACCTGGAAAGCCACATGATGAGCCACTGGGGGCTGTTTCGCCACCTGATGGCGGGCGCCGACGAGAGCGCCGATGCAACCAAGGCGTTCTACGAGGAATACCGTTCGGTGTGCGACATGAGCGCCGAGTTCTATCTTCAGACGGTCGATGTGGTTTTCCAGCGCCATGCCCTGCCGCGCGGCGAATTTGCCCACCGCGGCAAGCGCGTCGATCTGGGTGATATCCGCGACACCGCGCTGCTGTGCATCGAGGGCGAACGCGACGACATCTCGGGCATCGGCCAGACGAAGGCCGCACTCAAGCTAACCCCCAACCTGCCCGAAGCGATGAAGCGCTATTACCTCGCGCCGGAGGCAGGGCATTACGGCATCTTCAACGGATCGAAATGGCGCGAAGCAATCGCCCCGGTGGTCGAGCAATGGATCGCCAAGTTCGATCGGCCCAAGGCGAAATTGAAGGCGGTGGGCTAAAGGCGGCGGGCTAAGGCCCCGTTCTGGCCGGGCTGCGCCCGAACAGGCGTTTGAGCACGCGCCGGGCAAGCACCAACAGCCACACTGCCAGCACCAGCAGCACTGCGGCGATCCCCCCCGCGACGGCGGGATGAGTGTAGGCGAGCGCCAGCAGCCCGGCGCTGGCGATGTCCTCTGCGGTCGAAACGACGATGTTGCTGAACGGTTCGGGGCTGGCGTTGACCACCGCCCGCGCCCCGGCCTTGCCGCCGTGTGCCAGCAGCGCTCCACCGCCGCCGAGCAGGAACGCGATCACTTGGGTCGCCGGGTCCTGCGGGTTGACGATCGCCAGCGCCAGCATCGCCCCACCCAGCGGGCGGATCACGGTGTGAACGGTATCCCACAGCGAATCGAGCCAGGCCACTTTATCGGCGAAAAACTCGGCTACCGCGCCGAACCCGGCGACCCCCATAATCCACGGGCTGGCGAGCACCTGCAGACTTTCCAGGTGGCTGGGCAGCGGGACATAGCCGCTACGCATCGCGATCCCGGTGGCGAGCACGCATAAGTACAGCCGCCATCCCGCGAGCAGGCTGACGCTGGCGGCAATGCCGAGGATTTCAACGATGCCGAATGAGTGGTCGGGCATGACTGGCGGCTCCAGCGATTAAGATACCCTAGATGACCGCCTGACGGTTAGCGCGCAAGCGCGGGTTCAGCGCCGATCCAAGTCCGGGTCAAGCACCTGCCCTTCATCGAGCTGAACCCCGAAGCTGTTGAGCATCATCGAGACCTGGGTGTACTGGCCGACGGTCATCACCAAATCCATCCGCGCCTTTTCGCCGAGCGGAGCAAGCGCCTCCCAGGTCACATCGGACACGAAGAAATCGCGGGTCAGGTCGTCGCAGGCGGTCAGGATCGCCTGGTCGATCGTGCTCCAGCCGGGGGCGCCCGGGCCCTGTTTGATCGCGCCGATTTCAGCCTCGGTCAGACCCGCTTCCAGCCCGATTGCGCGGTGCTGGGTCCATTCGTAGCCCGCGCCGCAATTGAACCCGGTGCGCAGGATCGCCAGCTCGCGCTCGCGTTCGGGCAGCGCGTTGCGGCGCGAGAGGATGTAGCTGCCCCAACTTAGGAACGCGGTCAGCGCTTTGGGGGCGTGGGCCAGCGTGCGAAAGATGTTGAGCACGCCCAGCCGACCTTCGCGGACCGGCGCCAGCGCTGCCTCCTGCGCCGCGTCGATCCGGTCGAGATCGAGCGGGGCTATGCGAGGAGCTTTGAGCCTCACAGAACCTCGAACAGCCCCGCCGCGCCCATCCCGCCGCCGACGCACATCGTCACCACGACATATTTCGCGCCGCGGCGCTTGCCTTCGATCAGCGCGTGGATCGTGCAGCGCGCACCGGTCATCCCATAAGGGTGGCCGATGCTGATCGAGCCGCCATCGACATTGAGCAGCTCGTCGGGGATGCCCAGCGTATCGCGGCAATACAGCACCTGCACCGCGAACGCCTCGTTGAGTTCCCACAGCCCGATGTCGGAAACCTTGAGCCCAAATCGGTTGAGCAGCTTGGGTACCGCCACCACCGGGCCGATCCCCATCTCGTCGGGTTCGGTCCCGCCCACCGCCATGCCGACATAACGGCCCAACGGGGTCAGGCCTTTCCTGGCAGCGATCGCGGCTTCCATCACCACCACTGCGGCCGATCCATCGGACAACTGGCTGGCGTTGCCCGCGGTGATCGTGCCGTCGGGCAGCACGGTCTTGAGGCTTTGCAGACCTTCGAGCGTGGTGTCGGCGCGGTTGCCCTCGTCCTTGGCGATGGTGACTTCTTTTTGCGAAGTCTCGCCGGTCGCCTT
>JANMQW010000139.1:0-12290 GCA_031370725.1 Novosphingobium sp. | reverse complement strand
GCGCTGGTGCTGGCGGCTGCGGTCACCGCGATGCTGGCTGGGCGCCGTGCGGTTTCAATCGACGCTGTCCGCGCTGTAAGGGCCGATTGGTGATCCGCGCGCGCGCTTTGCTGGCGATCGGGCTGATGGCGGCATCCGCTGCTTCGACGCCCATGGCCTATCCGGTCGTTACACCCGGACGAACGTTTGCATTCCCTTCCGATCATGGCGCGCATCCCGACTATCGCACCGAATGGTGGTATGTCACGGGCATGGTCCAAGAGAGCGCGGGCAAGCCGCTTGGCTTTCAGGTGACCTTTTTCCGTACACGTCCAGCAGTCGATCCAGCCAACCGAAGTGCGTTTGCGGCAAAGCAAGTCCTGTTCGCGCACGTCGCACTCTCGGATCCTGCGGCGGGCCGGATCCTGCATGACCAGCGCGCCGCACGGGCAGGCTTTGGCGTTGCGGGCGCCAAGCTTGGTGATACCGATGTCGCTATTCGCGATTGGCGGTTGGCCAGGCTTGATGATGGACGGTTTGCGACGCGCATTTCTGCCAAAGGTTTCACGCTTGACCTGACTTTCGCACAAACCCAGCCGCCATTGCTTCAGGGGCAGGGTGGTTACAGCCGCAAAGGCCCCAATCCAGGCGAAGCCAGCTATTATTATTCCCTTCCGCAAATGCGCGTGTCGGGCCGCATCTCGCGGGGCAAATCAGTGCAGCAGGTGAGCGGAAAGGCGTGGCTCGATCGCGAGTGGTCTTCCAATTATCTAAATCCGGCGGCGGTGGGCTGGGATTGGACCGGGCTCAATTTCGAGGATGGCAGCGCGCTGATGGCGTTCCGCATCCGGCGTAAGGATGGATCGACGTTATGGTCCGGCGGCAACTATCGGCGAGCCGGGGGCGCTGCGATTGCGCTGGCACCCGGCGACGTCGCCCTCACTCCTTTGCGCCGTTGGACTTCGCCACGCACCGCCGCGACGTATCCAGTAGCCCAATCGCTCACAATTCGCTTGCCCGGTGGCCGGCGAACCTACGTGCTTACACCGATCATGGCAGACCAGGAGCTTGACGCCAGACGAAGCGGATTGCCGATTTATTGGGAAGGCGCGGTGACCACGCAGGGCGGCAGTGGTTATCTTGAACTCACTGGCTACGCATCGCCGATGAAAATGTGACAAATCGATCGCCGAACGACGGCGCGGTGACACGCTGATTGCCACTATGTACCTGGCCCGTGAGATGCTCTCAAACCCAAGCTACACTGCCGGGTATAGCCAATTTAAGGTTGGGGGGAACCAGGGCCGCAGGGTCCGTTACACGCGCTAATATCGGGATTGTGCGACAAACTTACTGAGATTTTTGTCGCCGCCAAACCTCCAACACCGCACGTAGTGCCGCTGTAAAGGCTAGAGGCTGATCGAGCATGAGGTGATGGCGAGCCTGCGGAACGGCAATGATGGGAATGTCAGTTCCGCCGAGCTCGCGCACATAATTTGCGGAATCGGGCGTGAACAGCAGACTTTGTTCGCCATACACGATTGCCTTGTTTCCCGGTGTATCAACGAGGCGTTGGCCGATCTGCTGCCATTCCTGTCCTGCGTTATCCTGCCGGAATACCTCGGGATCGAATTTCCACGTCCATTCGTCGCCGCTCCGCCGCAGCGAGTGAAAGGCCATATAATCCATCAGGAACGGCTCTCCCACCGATTGGGGCGGGGAGAGGACATAGCGGCTTCGGGCCGTCGCATAGTTGGGATAGCGGCGCTGGGGCTTGTCCGGATCGCCCGAACCCGGACGGGTGCTCCCCTGGCGCCCCCGCTCCTCAAGCACCTCGGGGCGCAAGACCATCATGTCGCACAAGATCAAACCGGCAAACCGTTCTGAAGCCATTGCCAGCGCGGTCAAACCAGCTGAGGCTCCGAAACTGTGTGCAATGATCACGGGTTTGGCCGGTCCTTCGAAGAGGCCTAGTGCTTCAGTCACCCCGACCATCTCCGCGCCGCGAGCTTGCGCATCGCATCGAGGCCGGGTGGCGCTATCGCCCATTCCCGACAGGTCGTAGGCGACGACGTGGTATTCCCCAGACAGGAACGGCGCGATGAACGCGAAGCACCGCGCATGAGCCAGGAAACCGTGCGTCATCACGATCGGCGGCAGAGAGCGGTCGCCCCAGCGAAAGTAATGGATGCGCGTGCCGTCGATTTCGACGAAGCCTTCCTCACGAGGGACGGCCAGCGCCGCATGGAACCATTCAGGCAAAACTTCGGGCCGCGGCGCCCAGATGGGGTCGATGTCCTTAATTGCTTCCACGCATCGACCTCCCAGCCGACCACCGGCTTTCGGCGCACCTATCATGTCATGGCAACGCACTGGTAGCCTTCTCTCGCGAACCCGCTGGAGATCTGTCGCTAGCCTGCGAGGTCAGACTAATTCGACAGATGGGCACGCTCGTGACGACTTTTCGCCGTTTAATTCTTGAACGCCGCGAACCGCTTCCGGCCCAGCTTTTACTGTGCCGCCTCGCGCGCAAATGGGTCATTGGAGATGGTCTTCGCGCGAGCGCTATCATGCCACTGAACCAAGCGCGACATTGCCGTGGCAATCTTTCTTGTTCGCTAGCGAGAAGCGCACAAGAGCTCCCTATGCCGCGATTGCGAACGACCTACCGAAGCGATACGAGCGCGTAGCGCGGAGGATTGGCCGCCCATAAGGGAACATGCCAGTGCGCTCGCGCGATCTCCTTCTTCTCGTTGTGATCTGCCTGACCTGGGCCTTCAACAATGTTCTGAGCAAGGTCGTCGTCGATGACTGGGCAATTCAGCCACTCTTTTACGCGGCGCTCCGTTTCGCTGTGGTGGCACTCGTGATGCTGCCATGGCTTTGGCCAATGCCCCGCCCAGCTTGGCGGATTGTGGTGATCGCCTTGCTGATGGGCGGCGGAAATTTTGCGCTCCTCTTTGTGGGCTTGAAGACGGCGTCGCCGTCATCGGCCGCAATCGTGCTGCAGCTTGGCGTTCCCTTCACGATACTGCTTTCGGTGCTGTTGCTTGCCGAACGTGTTCACTGGCGCCGCGGGATAGGCATTGGGCTGACGGTGCTTGGGGTATTGATCGTGACTTGGCGGCCCGACGGCGCCACCCTTTCAACTGGTCTCTGGTTTGTAGTGGCGGCCGCATTCTCAGGCTCTGTCGGTGCAGTGATGATGAAGCAGGTTGATGATGTCACCCCGCTTCGCTTTCAGGCGTGGGTCGGTTTCGTCTCGGTTATCGCCCTGGCGCTGTGTTCGTCACTCTTCGAGCAAGGACAATGGTCCGCGGCGATTGCTATCGGATGGCCTCTCGTCGTGGCCGTGTTATTTACCGCACTGATCGTTTCGGTAGGAGCACATTCGGCCTATTATTACCTGATCGGCCAATATGAAGCGAACCTGCTTGCGCCGTTGACTCTGATAACGCCGCTAGCAACGATCGCGTTCGGAGTATTGATCACGCACGACGATTTTGATTTACGGATGGCGGTCGGCGCTGCGCTGGCGCTTGGTGGCGTGCTGATCGTAGCCCTTCGGCGAAAGCCAGCCACCGCGCTTCTTGTCGACCGCGAACAGCACTAACACACCTCGGCAAGCGCAGCCTTCTGCCATGATAAGGTCAGCAGGTCTTCTCGCCCCTACAACAGCTTTCCCGACACCTGCGATTCGTTTACTAGAGCGCCCAAACCTTAGGAGTGTGCACCGATCCTTTCGCTTCTTGTACCGCTTGCTCCCGTTTTCGCCGTGTCGATGGCTCTACCTGGTGATGTAGAAGGGCCCGCCGAACGTGCCACGCGTGCTGCGATAGAGCGCATCCAGCGGATCGATCCTTCGATCAATGCGGTCATCGCGCTTGATCCCACCGCGATCGACCAAGCGCGCCGCGTCGATGCCAGACAATTGCACGGTCCCCTTGCCGGGGTCCCAGTGCTGATCAAGGACAATATTGAGGTGGCCGGCCCCCTTCCCACAACCGCGGGAAGTCTGGCGCTCACCGCCAATGTCACCAACCGCGACGCCCCGCTGGTCGCACGCCTGCGCCGGGCCGGCGCGGTCATCCTCGGCAAGACCAACTTGTCCGAATGGGCGAATATCCGCTCGACCCGCTCGATCTCGGGCTGGAGCGCAGTCGGCGGACAAACCCGCAACCCCCACGCGCTCGATCGCAACCCATGCGGCTCGTCGAGCGGATCGGGTGCAGCGGTTGCGGCGGGCGAAGTCGACTATGCCATTGGTACCGAGACCGATGGCTCGATCACTTGTCCGGCTTCGATTAATGGTGTGGTCGGATTCAAGCCGACTGTCGGCCTTGTCAGCCGCACCCACATCGTTCCGATTAGCGCGAGCCAAGACACGGCAGGTCCGATCACGCGCACGGTGCTTCAGGCCGCCGAAGTTCTGAGCGTCATCGCCGGAAGTGACCTGGCGGATGCAGCGACCCGCCAGGCCGACGCCCATCGAGTCGATTTCGCCGCCGCGCTCAGCCCGAAGTCGCTGCGCGGTGCCCGGCTGGGCGTGATGCGCTTCGCCTCAACGTCCCAACTCGACCCGGCGTTCGAAGCCGCGCTGGCGGTGCTCAAGGCGCAGGGTGCGATTTTGGTCGAAATCAAAAAATTCGACGACAAGGTGATCGGCGAGAATGAAGGTAAAGTCCTGAATGCCGAATTGAAGGCTGGGCTCAACGCTTATCTTGCAACGACCCCGCCCGCAGTGACCAGCCGCACGCTCGCGCAGGTTATTGCTTTCAACCAAGAGCACGCTGAGCAGGAGATGGGGCTGTTTGGCCAGGAGACCTTTATAGAAGCCGAAAATACCAAGGGCCTAGCCGACCCCGCTTACAAGACGGCGCGCGCAAAGAGCCTCGCTGCGGCCGGGGTCAACGGCATCGATAAGCTGCTCGCTGCCAGCAAGCTCGACGCTTTGGTTGGCCCAACTGTCGGTCCGTCGTGGAAGATCGATGCGGTCAACGGCGACCAGTTCAGCGGCGGCGGCGCAGGCAGCCTTGCGGCGGTCGCGGGCTATCCGCACCTGACCGTGCCAATGGGAACGGTGAGAGGGCTGCCCGTAGGTCTGAGCTTCATGGGCGCAAAATGGAGTGACGCAAGCATCTTGTCGCTCGGTTTTGCGTATGAACAGGCGAGCCATGCGCTCGTTCGGCCAGGCTTCGTGCCGTCCATAGAACTTACGGCGCCTGTCGCGGGACAGTTGGAGCGACAACGGTAGTACATCGAGGACATTTCACGCCAAACTCGACGACCGCTATGTTACCCTATCCGATCTAGCGAACATCGACTTGCACCGGGGAACATCATGAAACGCTCCATTTCTTCGCTCGCCATTGCGTCGAGCCTGGCGCTTGTTCTAATTCCCTACACATTGCAGGCGCAGGAGGCTCCGGTGACGTCACCCGCTCAAGCGGCCGATCCCCAACTTGATGCCTTTTGGCAAGGCTGGCGAGCGTTTGCTGTCCCTGTAATCGCTGATGGCCTGCCTGATTATGGCGTGGCGGCGATGGCGCGCAAGAAGTCGGAATTGGCCACGTTTAAAGCGCGTCTCGCGGCGATCGATCGCACGGGCACGAGCGCCGCAGCCCGCATCGATTATCAGCTGGTTGAGGCGGAAATGAACGGGCTCGACTTTCATCTGCGTGTACTGATGCCATGGGCGCGCGACCCCAGCTTCTATGCCACGGTCTTCGGGGAGGAAAGCGATGTGCCGGCGCATGAAGGACCGTCGGCCCAACCCAATATCGATCTGTTTGCGTTCGACTGGCCGCTCTCGCAAGCAGATGACAAAAAGCTTACGCTGCTACTCGGCGCAGTCCCCAAGCTGCTGGCTCAGGCGAAGACCAATCTCGCTGCCGGCAATGCGCATGATCTGTTCGCGTATGGGGACCTCGCATTCAAGGAACAGAGCAACGTGCTCGATGCTCTGGCCAAGGGCACACTCAAGATGCGCTCGCTTGGGGGTCGTAAGCCGGCGGTCATGACTGGGGCGACACCCGCGCTGCGCAAGGCGATTGACGGAGCGAAGAAGGCGACCGATGATTTCGCACTGTGGGTAGCCGCCGAAGCGCCGAAGAAGACTGGGCCGTCTGGCGTCGGCAAGGAGAATTACAGCTGGTACGAGAAGCATGCTGCGCTCAATCCTTACGATTGGGATGCGCAGGTATTACTGCTTCAGCGCGAACTGGACCGAGCGCTCGCTTCATTAGCGCTGGAAGAGACCAATAACCGGTCCTTATCGCCGATTGTCGAGATCAGCGATTCCGCTGCGTATCGCGCGATGGCAATGGCCAGGACGGCCAAGTTCAACGCGCTGTTGATTGCGACGGGTCTGATGCCTGACAAGGCTTATTTTCGCACGGCGATAGAGGCGCAGACCAGCAGTTACATGCCGGCGGCCAAGCGAGGCTTCTTCGATCATGGCACCGCGCTCGATCCGCTGCCTCTGCTCTCGCACTCCAGCCACTGGATCGAGCTTGCGCGGATCAAATATGAACCGCATCCCGACCCCATCCGGCACTCAGCGCCGCTCTATAATATCTTCGCCGATCGCTCGGAGGGGTTTGCAACCGCTTTCGAGGAGATCGTGATGCACGCGGGCCTCTATGATGACAGTCCTCGCTCACGCGAGATCGTGTGGATCATGCTCGCGAACCGTGCAGCGCGGGGCTTGGCCTCACTGCATGTGCAGGCCAACGAAATGACACTCGCCCAAGCCGGTCGCTTTCATGCCGAGTGGACACCGCGCCACTGGTCTGATGCAAACAGCCCGCTCGTCGGCTTCGAGCAATTGCTCTATCTGCGCCAGCCGGGATATGGTCCGAGCTACATCTTGGGCAAACTCCAGCTGGATGAATTGCTGGCGCTGGCATCACATGAGGCTGATCAGGCCGGCCAGCCGTTTCTGCTCAAGGATGGATGGGCGCGGATAATGCGCGCGGGCATCATACCACCAGCACTGATCAAGGCGGAATTGTATTCTGATGGTGGCGTCCGCTAATTTACAATTAGCACCACTTTACAAGATTCGACAATTAAGACTGTTCGAAACAGTTCGAAATATAAATTCAGGCCATCAATTCCCCCAGCGCTTTGACAAAGTGGTCGACGTCATCGCGGTTATTGTAATGACAAAGGCCAACTCGCACGAGACCTCCCGATTGCTCGAGACCTAGCCGCGCGATAGTCTCAACGGCGTAGAAATGGCCCGCCCAGGCGTAGATCGCGCGATTTGCCAAATGCTTGACGACGTCGTTCGGCGAATAGCCCTCGACGGTGAAGGCAAAGGTCGGCACCCGCCCCGTCATATCGGCGGGCCCATAAATCCGGACGCTATTGAACTGTGACAGGCCTTGCAGCAGCCAATTGCCCAGTTCTGCTTCATAAACTTCGCAAGCTGCAAAGGCGGCGACAATGCGCTCACGCCGGGATTGAAGGCCGGGCGATACTGTATCGCCCAACCAGTCCAAGTATTCGACCATCCCAAGGACACCGGCTTGCGCCTCGAACGATGGTGTCCCGGTCTCGAACCGCAGCATGCCCCGGGTCGTCGCGGGTCTGACTTTGTAGGACCGAAGCCGTTCGGCGATTTCACGTCGTCCCCATAGCACACCGGCATGGGGGCCGAAGAGTTTGTAGGGAGACAGCGCGAGGAGGTCACATCCCAGCGTCGCTACGTCGAGTGCCATGTGCGGCGCCAGCTGGACAGCATCGACAAAAATCAGGGCAGACGAATGTTGCCGCACGGCGCGCACCACTTCGCTAAGATCGGCGATCGTGCCCAGCGCATTGCTTGCCCCGCCAACCGCAACAAGCCTCGTCCGTTCCGACAGCAGGCTGGGAAGCATCTCGAGCCGCAAACGGCCGTTCGCCGGATCGAAATCGAGCCACCGGACAACCATCCCCCGATCCTCGGCAATGGCCAGCCAGGGCGCGACGTTGGCGTCATGGTCGAGACGCGTGACGACCAGTTCGTCTTGAGGTTGCCAATCCCGGCCAAGAGCGCGGGACACCGCGAACGTCAGCGATGTCATGTTGGGACCGAACGCCAGTTCGTCCGCTTCGGCATTTAACAGATCGGCAACCGCTTGGTGTGCGGAACTCACCATTGCGTCGGTAGCGACAGAGGTTGCGAACGCACCACCGGCGTTGGCGGTGCCTTGGATCAGATGCCTGCTCATATGGCCGATCGCGTCTGAACATACCTGCGTGCCACCTGGCGCGTCCAAATACACCCGCGGCCTGCTGTCATCCGTCGCCGAGAGAGCGGGAAAGCGGTGACGCACCGCGTCGATCGGGAAAGTCATTGAGAAATTGTACACGGTACCAGCGAGTCGAGCTAGCCGGAGCGGCTTGCGACGGTCTTCGGTGGATTTGTCCGATCCACACTCTGCTGGCGCTGGACACGAATATCCGTCACGATCACCACCAAGCGCGACCGCCATGCGTGAGGAGCGCCAGGGGAGTGCGGACTTGAGCAAAGCAACGTCCGTTC
The DNA here is from genome assembly GCA_031370725.1 of Novosphingobium sp. Taxonomy (GTDB): domain Bacteria; phylum Pseudomonadota; class Alphaproteobacteria; order Sphingomonadales; family Sphingomonadaceae; genus Novosphingobium. Next base: position 3,781 of record JANMQW010000139.1, on the reverse strand, counting down.
AAAGCCCGGACCCCGCATCGCTTGCCACGACGCAAGCCGGTCCCGGTCCCGGCTCCGGCGGCCTCGACCGTGGCGGCGTATCGTGGGCGATCTTCGAAGGCGGGCGCGACCCCTACATCATCCTGATGACGATCTATATCTTCATGCCCTACGTTTCGGCTACGATGGTCGGCGATCCGGTGCGCGGGCAGGAACTGATCTCGCGGTTCCAGCAATATGCCGGATGGATCGTGATGGCGACGGGTCCGATTCTGGGCGCTTCGATCGACAAGCTGGGACCGCGCAAGCGCTGGCTGGCTGGAATTGTCGCCGGAATGATCCCGCTGATTGCGCTGCTGTGGTGGGCGCGGCCCGATCAAAGCGGGCTGACGATCATCGCCACCATGACCATCGCGATGGTGGCCAACATTCTGTTCGCCTGGTCCGAAGTGATCCACAACTCGATGCTGATCCGTGCGGCAGGGCTCAAGAGTGCGCACATCGCCTCGGGGCTGGCACTGTCACTGGGCAACGCCGTATCGGTGCTGGCGCTGGGTTTCACCGCCTGGGCGTTTGCGCTGCCAGGCAAAGTGACCTGGTGGTGGATCCCCAAAGCGCCGTTGTTCGGGCTCGATCCGGCACAGCATGAGCCCGAACGGATTGTAGCTCTGCTCGCCGCGGGAATCCTTGCGCTGGGCGCGATCCCGCTGTTCTTTTTCACCCCGGATGCGCCGCGCACGGGCGTCTCGGTTCCCAGCGCTTTCCGTCAGGGGGCCGGGGACTTGTGGCGAATGATCAAGACGGTACGTCGCCACCGCGACGCGGCGATTTATCTGGGGGCGCGGATGTTTTTCTTCGACGGGATGAACGGCGTGCTGTTTTTTTTCGGCGTTCTGGCTGCGGGCGTAATGAAATGGCAGGCGCTGGATCTGCTGATCACCGGGATCATCCTCAGCGTGGTCGCGGTCGCAGGCGGCCAGGTCGGGCGTTGGCTCGACAACACGATCGGACCCAAGAACGCGCTGCGCCTGGAAATATTCATGACGATCATTGGCTTGATCGGCCTGCTCGGGATGGCGCCTGACCGCATCTTGTATTGGTGGGAATACGACCCCGCCGCGCATGCGCCGCTGTGGGATGGACCGGTCTATCGGACCCTACCCAGCCTGATCTTCCTGCTGATCGGGTTTATCAACGCCATCTTCATTACCGCGCAATACGCCTCGAGCCGCACCGCTTTAACCCGTCTGACCCCGCCTGAGCAGACCGGCGCGTTCTTCGGGGTCTATGCCCTGTCTGGCGTCGCCACCGCCTGGCTGGCTCCGAGCCTGGTCAATATTGGCACACGCCTGACCCACAGCCAGCAAGGCGGCTTCGCCAGCATTATCCTGCTGCTCATTGTCGGGTGGATCGGCTTGTTGTTCGTGCGGGGCGGTGGCCGAGCGGAGGCGACTTAAACCGAAGAGCTAATCCCAATTTTGTGGGCGGCGATGCTGCGGAGCGAGGAATGGACGGCAAACCGCAAGCTGTTGAGGAACATTAGAATCCGTTCGTGATTTCGCCTGCAATTCGACTTGCACAGCCATCTAGTCCGGCGATGGCCAGATCGGCGACTGCCAGGATCAGGCGGCCAGTGTCAGATTTTCAATTGACGCCGTCGCCGGCCTGCGGCGAACTTCTCCCTGAGATGATGGCTTGGCTTGACGATCGATGCCAAAAAGCTGTTTCATACCGCAGACCGAGAGTGGCGCTGATGAGTCACCGCTACGGCTGGGAGATTTGAAAAATGAAAGATTGTCTCATCGGATGGTTATTGTGAGCGATCGAGCGAGCATGGATCCACTCGCCATGATGCGCTCAGCCGTGGATCAGTGGGAAAAGCTGGCCAACGAGTATGGGGGACAATTCCTTCAACGCCCGGAGACCACTCAGGCGATGCAGAAGATGACCGCCGGGTTCCTCCAAATGCAGAAAATGACGCAGGACGCGATGGGCAAGGCGCTCGCGGCCGCCAACCTGCCCAGCCGGATGGATATCGAAGCGCTGTCGGGTCGCTTGGGCGCGATCGAGGCGAGCTTGGCGCGCATCGAGGCTGCGGGCGCGCCCGTTCCATCAAGCGGTGCTCCGCTGCCGCGTCCTCCGCGCACCCGCAAGCCGCCACGGCGGCCATGAGTGGGGAAGTTGGGTTGCTCGAGCGGGGCAGGCAGGAGTTCGAGCGCGCGCTTCAGCGCAACATCAAGGGCTTGGGCTATTTCACCTCGCCCGCACCTGTGTTGGGGGCGAGCGCCAAAGATGTGCTGATCGAGCGCGGCACGTTGCGGCTCTATCACTACCGGCCGCTGACCGACGAGATCTATCGTGTGCCGGCGCTGCTGGTGATGGCCACCACGAACCGCGGCTATATCTTCGACCTCACGCCCGGGCAGAGCCTGGTCGAATACCTGCTCCAGCGCGGTTACGACGTTTTTATGATCGACTGGGAGGCGCCACGGCCCGACGAGAAGACGCTGGATCTCGCCAGTTATGTGCTCGACTTCCTGCCCAGTTGCGTCGCGCGGGTAAAGGTGGTCACGGGCGAGCCGGACATAAGCGTGATCGGCTATTGCTTTGGCGGCGTGCTGGCGTTGCTGTGGGCGGCACTCCATCCCGATGCGGGTCTGAAGAATCTCGCAACGTTCACCACCCCGGTCGACTTTACCAAGATGCCGCTGTTCGCCACCTGGTCGGACAAGCGCTACTTCGATGTCGACCGTCTGGTCGGCACGCTCGGCAACTGCCCCGCCGAGATGCTATACACCGCTTTCGATTCGCTACGCCCGGGGGGCCGGGTCGCCGCGAACATCCGCCTGCTCGACCGGATGTGGGATGATGAGTTCGTCAAGGCGCATCGGATGATCGATCGCTGGAGTTCGGATGTTCTGCCGCTTGCGGGAGCCTACTTTCGCGATACCACGAAGAGACTGATGTGGGACAACGCGTTGTTCGAGGGGACGATGGACGTGGCCGGACGTCCTGTCGATTTGGAGGCGATCACCGTGCCGTTCCTCCACGTGACCGCCGAACACGATCACATCGTCCCGACCGCCGCATCCGCCCCGTTGATCGAGATGGTCGGAAGCACCGACAAAGAGCACGTCACTCTCAAGGGCGGCCACGTCAGCTTGATCGGTGGGCCTAACGCGGTGCGCCGGATGTGGCCCAAACTGGATCAATGGCTGGCGGAGAAGAGCTTGTGACTGTGCCATCGAAAACAAAAGCGGCGTTCGCGATCATGGATATGGCAGATGTCGAGGAAGCAACTGTCGCACGCTTCGTAACCGAGATTCCATTGCACGATCTGCTCTTCCTCGAGCGCGACATTCGCCAGCCCAAGGTTCTTGCCGCGTGGCGCAAGGCGATCGAACGCGGATCGGTGCATAGCCTGGTCGCGGTCGCCGACGGCGAAATCGTGGCTACTACCGCGGTCGTCCGCGAACCGCTGAGTTGGTCTGCGCATGTCGCCGAGGTTCGCTTACTGGTGCTCGCTGATTGGCGCGGCAAGGGAGTGGGTCGGGCGCTGCTGCAAACCAGCATCGACCGGGCCATTGCCAATGGCGCGGCAAAGCTGACCGCGCGCATGACGCCCGATCAGCGCGGCGCGATTACCCTGTTCGAAGAAACCGGCTTTCGCGGGGAAGCGCTGCTCCGCGACCACGTCCGGGATGCCGATGGCCAACCATACGATTTAGCCATCCTTTCCCTCGACGTTGCCCGCGCCCAGACATTGCGAGAGGCCTTTAGCGTTGAAGCGAGCACGTCCGGA
>JANMQW010000091.1:0-2964 GCA_031370725.1 Novosphingobium sp. | reverse complement strand
GGTCCGCGCCGTAATCGATGAACAGCGCGGCCCCGCCTTGCGCCGCCAGCCGCCCCGCGACTTCATAGAGCGTCGCTGCCGCCGCTGGACACGTCTCGACGATCGCGCCTTCAGCAGCGTCGCGAAATTTGGCGGGAAGCGCCGCATCCATCGGCTGCGACCCTGCGACGAACGAGAAACTGCGCCCGTCGTGCCCGATCATCCGCTCGCGCCAGCCGCCTGAGGTGCGGACGAGCTGGCGCACCGGCAGCGCATCGAGGAATTCATTGGCAACGATCAGCAGCGGCCCCAGCGTGGGGAGCGTCGCCAGATCGTGATGCCATTGCGCGGTGGGATGAAGTGCAAGCTGGCGCGCCTTGAGCGCAGTGCTGGTCTCGACGAAGTGGACCCGCGGGGTTAAGCCATAGCGTTTGGCCGCGATCAGCGCATCGCGCGCCAGCGTGCCTCGACCGGGACCGAGTTCGACGTAGTGAACCGGCTCATCGCGCCCGGCGCGGATCCACATGTCGGCCAGCCACAGCCCGATCAGTTCGCCGAACATCTGGCTGATCTCGGGCGCGGTTACGAAATCGCCAGCGGTGCCGAGCGGGTCGCGGGTGGAATAGTACCGCGCGTTGCTTTCGGCCATGAAGTGGGCAACGCTGATCGGCCCGGTGGCGGCGATCAAGCGGGCGAATATCGTGGTAAGCGAATCGCCCCCCGCCTCGTTCATGCCTCCGTCTCGTTCACGCTGGCGCCGCCGCTCCGTTGCCCAGACGCGGTCGCATCAGCCCGCGGATCAGGAAGAACAGTCCCACCACCATTAGCGGGATGGTCAGCCACTGGCCCATCGACAGCCCGGTGCGCTGCGCGAAATCGAGCAACTGGGCATCGGGCTCGCGAAAGAATTCGACGGTGAACCGGGCCAACGCGATGCCGAACGCGAACGTACCTACCAGCACCCCGGGACGCCGGCGCGCGTCGGTCTTCCAGAACAGCACGAGCAGCAGCACGATCAACGCCAGCCCTTCGAGCCCGGCTTCATAAAGCTGGCTGGGATGGCGCGGCAGATCGCCCGCGCCGGGAAAGACCATCGCCCACGGCACGCGGCTTTCGGTCACCCGCCCCCACAGCTCGCCGTTGACGAAGTTGGCGAGCCGCCCGAACATCATCCCGAACGGCACGCAGACTGCGATGTAATCGCACAAGCGCAGGAACGGCAGCTTGTTCTTCCATGCGACCCAGGTGATCGCCAGCAGCACGCCCACCAGCCCGCCGTGGAAGCTCATCCCGCCTTCCCACAGCTTGAGCACGTTGGCCGGGTGGCTCCACAGTTCGGGCGCGTAAAAGATGGTGTAACCCAGCCGCCCGCCCAGGATGATCCCGAGCGTGGCATAGAAAAACAGATCGTCGGCGTGGCGCTGGGCCATCGGCGAACCCGGCGCCTTGATCATTTTCGACAAGTGCCAGTAGCCCAGCAGGATGCCCGCGAGGTAGGCGAGGCTGTACCACTCGAGGGTGAAGAACCCCAGGTCGAGCGCCACTGGCGACAACCCGAGGTCTTCCCACCGGAGCGGATGGATCACCGCCGCACCGGCCGCAGCGCCGCTGCCCGCAGCACTCACGGTAGCAAGCATATCGGTGGCCGCGGCAACTAGTGACAGCACCCGTCAAACTCCTTAAGAAACGCGCGTAATCGCCTCTCACAGGGCGACGGGGCGCGGTCTAGGGACAGCCGCGGCTCCACGCAAATTCAAAACGGGCCGGATTCAGAACGGTTCAAGCGCGCCGCTGCCGCGGTGGGGAGGGGAATTCAAGATGCCGAGCCAACTCGATCTCGATCTCGAACGCACGTTCGAGCGCCACTATGTGTCGGGCGGACTGCTCGAGATCGCGCCGGTGCACATCGCGCGGTTCGGGGTGGACATGCCCGCGCTGGTCCAGTCGCCCCCCGCGCTGCCCCAGTATCTCGCGCATTTCTGTGCCGCCAATGCCGACAAGGAATTCATTGTCGATGGTCCGCTGCGGCTTACCTTCGCCCAAGCCTATGCCGCCGCGCGCGAGGCGGCAGGGGGGCTGGTGGCAGGCCACGGGGTGAAGGTCGGTGACTTCGTGGGAATCGCCGCGCGCAATTCGGCCAACTGGATCGTCGCTTACATGGCGGTACTGATGGCGGGAGGTTGCGCCACGCTGCTGAACGGCTGGTGGCAGGGCGGGGAGATGGTCGATGCGATCGTGCTCGGTCCGTGCAAGCTGGTGCTGGCCGACGCCGCCCGCGCCAAACGGCTCGATGGGCTCGACCACGGTGCCACGATCGTGTTGTTCGATCACGATTGCGCGCCCGCGCAAGGGCTCGCCTCGCTAACCGCCAAGGGCGGCGGCAGCACCACGGCGCTGCCCGAAGTATCGGGTGACGATCGCGCAACGATGCTGTTCACCTCGGGTTCGACCGGACAATCGAAAGGCGCGTGGTCAGATCATCGCGGGGTCACCCAAGCCACGATGAACTATCTCGCCCAGTCTATCGCGGTGCTCGGGTTGATGGAAGAGCGCGGCACTTTGCCCAGCAGCCAGCCGACTGCGCTGGTCAACGTGCCGCTGTTCCACGTCACCGGCGAAGTCCCACTGTTGCTCCAGAGTTTTGCCCTGGGGCGCAAGCTGGTGCTGATGCCCAAGTGGGATGCGGGCGAGGCGATGCGGCTGATCGAGGCGGAAACGATCACCTATTTCGTCGGGGTGCCGCTGATGAGCTACGAGATCGCCACGCATCCCGACAAGGACAACTACGACCTGTCGAGCTGCGTCACCTTCGCCGCGGGCGGCGCGCCGCGCCCTGCCGAACATGTCAACCGGCTGCGCGAGGCGCTACCCCACTCGTTCCCGATCCTGGGCTATGGCCTGACCGAGACCAACGGCGTCGGCGCAGGCAACTTCAACGAGAACTACATGGCCAAGCCGGGCAGCACCGGGCGCGCCTCGCCGCCG
>JANMQW010000058.1:0-1820 GCA_031370725.1 Novosphingobium sp. | reverse complement strand
GGGTTGCTCGATGAGGCGGTGGCGCTGTCGGACGAGTTCCTCGACAAGGGCGTGATCGTCTCGCAGCGCGGGCGGTACGCGCGTGACAACGAGACCTACAATGCACAGGCCGGTGAGCTGGCCCGCGGTATTCCGCTGGTGGTTCTGATCGACGCCGGGTCGGCCTCGGCCAGCGAGATCGTGGCAGGGGCCTTGCAGGACCAGCACCGCGCGCTGGTGATGGGCGAGCGCAGCTTCGGCAAGGGCAGCGTCCAGACGCTTCTCCCGCTGTCGCGTTCGACCGCGCTAAAGCTGACCACCGCGCGATATTACACCCCGTCGGGGCGTTCGGTGCAGGAGGGCGGGATCGAGCCCGACATCGCGGTGCCGCAGATTTCCGACCCCGATATGCGCGCCCGCGCCGCGCGCTCGTACCGCGAAAGCGACTTGCGTGGGCACCTGGTCAACGAGGTCGATCTCGACGAGAAGGCGCTCGAGGTCGACAAGGTCCAGGATCCGCGGTTCAAGATGACCGCCGAGGAACTCAAGGCCAAGGGCATCGACGATTTCCAGATGTATTATGCGCTGAAAACCATCCGCAACACCGCGCCGGGCGCGCTGATGGCGGCCCGTCGATGATGAGGGGGCGCTAGCCCTGTCACGCAAGGCGATGAATTCTAACCGGCTTGCCTACCTGCTGGCGCTGCTGATCCCCGCGGCGCTGCTGGGCGGAGCTTTGATCGCGCAATATGTGTACGGCCTACCGCCGTGCGAGATGTGCTGGTGGCAGCGCTATCCGCATATCGTCGCGTTGGTGCTGGCCGCGCTGGCGTGGGGGACCAGGCGCGATGCGCTGGTCGCGCTGGCGGCCATCGCGATCCTGGTTTCGGGCGTGATCGGCGCGTTTCATGCGGGTGTCGAATACAACTGGTGGGAAGGCCTCACCGCCTGCACCGCCAACGCATCGGCGGGCAACGATCCGCTCGCCTCGATCATGGCCGCTCCGATCGTACGCTGCGATGTCGCGCCGTGGACGCTGGGCGGCGTATCGCTCGCCGGGTTCAATTTCCTGATTTCCACCGCGGCGGGCGTGGCGATCCTGGTTCTCATTCGACGCCGCGCGCGAAAGGCCGATTTGGCCAGAAAGAAGGGCCGATGAGCAAGGCGACGGCACGGATGCTGCGGGTCGATCAGGCTGGCGAATACGGTGCAACGCGGATCTACGCGGGCCAGCTCGCGGTAATGGGAGACCGCGCGCCGCACGCCGCCGAAATCGCGGCGATGGCGACGCAAGAGGCGCAACATCGTGCGCGGTTCGATGCGCTGATTGCCGAACGAGGCGTTCGCCCGACCGCGCTTCAACCGTTGTGGAATGTGGCCGGGTTCGCGCTGGGCGCCGCAACTGCGCTGATCGGACCCGAAGCCGCGATGGCCTGCACCGCCGCGATCGAGACCGAGATCGAGCGGCATTATTCGGCGCAGCTCGACGCGTTGGGCGACGATGACCCCGAACTGGCCGCGACGATCGCTGAATTCCGCGATGACGAGCGTGAACATCATGCCACCGCGCTGGCCGCGGGAGCCGAGCGTGCGCCCGCGTATCCGCTGCTGTCGGGCGCGATCCGGCTCGGCTGCCGCGTGGCGATCCGGCTGTCCGAACGCATCTAGGCGGAACCGCCCTGACGGAACTTTAGGCGGGCTCGCCCGCTTCATGATGCATTCACCGCCGGGTTGCGCTAATCCGGTGCTGCACGATCAGGATTAAAACCATGACTAGGACCGCCGCGTTACTCACTCTCGCTCTCAGCCCACTGGCGCTGCTTTGTGGTGCCGCGCCCGCG
>JANMQW010000030.1:0-2353 GCA_031370725.1 Novosphingobium sp. | reverse complement strand
GTTCGGCGGCGAAAAAGAGACTGGCGGCGGGCGCGAAAGCGGGTCGGATTCGTGGAAGGCCTACATGCGCCGCGCCACCAACACCGTGAATTATGGCCGATCACTGCCGCTGGCGCAGGGCGTACGGTTCGAAATCGGAGCTTGAGCGCCTGCGTTACAAGGCTTGCGTCGATGCAAGCGCGACCGCAAGGGAGGCCCTTTCGCGGGGGGTTATCATCCAATGCTCGGAATTCTGTTCGGCCTCTGGCTGCTTTCGATTTCGCTGACCGCCACGGTGCGGCTAAGTCCGACCACCATCCCCGCTCAACTTCTCGGCTTTTGGTGGCTGAGCAGCTTTCTCGGCCAGATGCTCGCCGCGCCGATGATCGTGGTGGCGGGACTGGCCGCGATTTTCCTGACTGGGCTGGTCGCCAAGGCCGCCGCGGCGCTGGCCGCGTTGCTGTTTGCACTGGCCCATTTGCGCAACCGCCGCGACGGGGCGACGATGTTGCGCGCGGTCGGGATCGACCAAGCCATCCCCCTGTCCGCCGGGTTCCTGCCGATCCCCAGCCGCGCAGGCATCAAGCGCATCTCGCGGATCGCGTACGCAGCCGACGGCGAGCGGACCACGCTCGACATCGTCTGCCCGATCGATCGCCCCGACACGCCGATGCCAGTGCTGATCCACATCCACGGCGGCGCCTGGGTGCTGGGCAAACGCAACCAGCAGGCCAAGCCGCTGCTTCATCATCTGGCGCGCAACGGCTGGCTGTGCATCGACATCAACTACCGCCTGGCACCGAAGAACCGCTTTCCGGCAATGCTCACCGACGTGCTGCGGGCGATCGTCTGGGCCAAGGCCAACGTCGTGAAATACGGCGGCGATCCGGCGCGGATTGCGCTGACCGGCGGGTCGGCCGGCGGACACCTGACATCGCTTGGCGTGCTCGCCCACGATCGCGCCGAGGCCAAGCCCGGGTTCGCCGAGGCCGATTGCTCGGTGCAGGCTGCGGTGCCGTGCTATGGCCGGTTCGACTTTACCGACCGCAACAACTTATGGGGCAGCAACCACGATACGTTGCGCAAGTTCGAGGCCGACAAGATCATGGCGCCCGGTGCCAGCGACGCCGACTTTGATCTCGCCAGCCCGATTGCGCTGGTTCGCAGTGATGCGCCGCCGATGCTCCTGATCCACGGCTGCCACGATACACTCATCCCGGTGACCGAGGGCGCTGCCTTTGCCAAGGCCCAGCGTGAGGCCGGCGGATCGGTCGATCACATCGAGCTTAGCGGCGGCCAGCACGCCTTCGACACTTTGGCCTCGGCACTAGCCTGGGGCCATGTCCGCGCGGTCCACCATTGGCTGATGCGCCACGTGTAACGCCTTTGCTGCAAGTCATCAGCGGCGGGCCATCAACCGCATCGCCGCACTGGCCAGGGCCTCCGAACCCGCCGCGATGACCTTCTCGGCGTCGGGTGCCCAGAACGGGCTGTGGAGCGTGGGCAACGACTTACCGTCGCGCTTAGCCGCGGCGACCGTTTCGGGCCGCTCGCCACCGATCCACAACATCAGCGACTGGATATGTTCGGGATCGGCCCGGCGGTAGCGGGAGAAATCTTCGCCCGCCATGATCGCGGGCAGCTTGGCCACGCGGGTTTCGCCGAACCGCTCACGCAGCGGCGCGATGACTTGTTCGGCAAACCCCGGCTCGTTGATCAAGGCCGGGGTGAACCCCTCGCCGAGCGAGATTGTAGGCGCGAAGTTATCGGGCAGGCCCGAGGCCATCGCTTCGGCTGCGGCGACCCGGCGAATTCCCGCGAGCAGCTTTTCGCGCTGCTCGTCGCTGAAGCTTCGGACGGTCAGCTGAAGCTTGGCGCTGTCCGAGATGATGTTGTATTTAGAACCTGCGTGGAAGCTGCCCACGGTGATTACCGCGGGCTGGAGCGGATCGTTTTCGCGACTGATCAGGGTCTGGAGCCGCATCACGATCGCTGCCGCCAGCACGATCGGGTCCTTGGTGGTATGCGGCGCGGCGCCGTGGCCGCCGATGCCGCGGACCTCCATGTCGACGCTGTCGACGTTGGCCATCGCCGGACCCGAGGCATAGGCGATCACGCCCGCGGGCACCGCCGACATATCGTGGAACGCCAGCGCGTAGTCGGGCTTGGGAAAGCGGGTGAACAGCCCGTCGTCGAGCATTGCCTTGGCGCCCTGCCCGGTTTCTTCCGCCGGTTGCGCAATCATCACCAGCGTGCCCGACCAATCTGCCTTGCGCGCCGCCAGCAGCCGCGCGATCTCGATCCACGCGGTCATGTGAGTGTCGTGTCCGCAGGCGTGCATGACCCCGGTCTCGACGCCCGACGCGGGCGTGGC
>JANMQW010000411.1:0-11105 GCA_031370725.1 Novosphingobium sp. | reverse complement strand
GGTGGCGGAGACGGAGGGATTCGAACCCTCGGTACAGATGTATCCGTACGACGGTTTAGCAAACCGTTGGTTTCAGCCACTCACCCACGTCTCCGGATCGCAGCAGCGAGGGCGCGCTATAGCGAGGGGTCTGCGGGTCGGCAAGCGCCGTGCTGGTCGTTCGAGCCCGCCTTGGCGAGGGCAGGCAGGCGTAGGGTATGCGACGCAGCGGGTCGCCGGATTCGGTTCACCGCAAAATGGACTCGGATCATCGCCGGTTCATTGCGGGTCGGCCAGGGTTGGCCTCTGTTTGCAGACAATTGCGCGCGGTTGGGATCGCCCCGCGCCGCGCGACTTGCGCCGGACAGGGACGGGACACAGAGCATGGGGAATTCGAAATTCGCGCGCGGCACGTTGCTGGGGGGCGCGATTGCGCTGATGCTGAGCGCGGGGGCTTCAGCCCAGTCGCTCCAGGCGATCGACCCAAATTACGCGATCAATTCGGATCTTGGCCCTGCGGGGCAGGTGCCGGCAGCGCAACCAACCGCGCAATCAGCCCCTGGAGCAGACTATGCCACCCCGGTGGGTTCGGAGGCGGGAACGGTCCCGGCGCTGCCCGCCCAGGTGCCGCCGACCCAGCCTGCCACCCCCGCGGTGCCGGCTCAGGGCGCGACCTATCACAAGGACGACGTCATCGGTGCTGCCGAGGGCGTGTTCGGCAAAGGCGCCGAGGGCCTCGCGCGGCTGATCGCGGATGTGCTCAAGAAACAGGGCGAGCCCAACGGCTATATCGTCGGGCGCGAGGCCGGCGGGGCATTCGTGGTTGGTCTTCGCTATGGCTCGGGCACGCTCTATCATAAGGTCGAGGGGCAGAAGCCGGTCTACTGGACCGGGCCCTCGATCGGTTTCGACGCAGGCGCCAACGCGGGCAAAACCTTCGTGCTGGTCTACAACCTTTATGACAGCCAGGACCTCTACAAGCGGTTCCCGGCGGGCGAGGGGCAGGCGTATGTCGTGGGCGGGCTCAACGCCAGCTACATGCGCCAAGGCGACGTGGTGCTGATCCCGATCCGGATGGGCGTCGGCCTGCGGCTGGGGGTCAACGCGGGCTACATGAAGTTTTCCAAAACTGCGAAGTGGCTGCCGTTTTAACTGCGGACGAACGCTGAGCAGCCCGGGGTCACGTTCAGCGTACGCCAGTTGGCCGGTGACGCCCGGAGCTGGGCAATCAGGCCCTCGTCGCGCCCCGGCTTGAGCAGGTAGGCTGCAGGGCGATAGGTCCGTTCGAGCCAATCGAGCCGAACTTTGCCCGCACTGTTGGCGTGATAGCGCGCCCACTCAGCTGCAGAGTAGCGGTAGTAGCGACCGTCGTAGGCCACGCGCCACGCGGGGAAGCCAACGTCGATCGCCGGACCGCCCCACCCCGAATGGGCGTAGATCGTTCCGCGAACTCCCGTCGCCTTTAGCGCGGCGAGACACTGGCGGGGGATGGCTTCGGAAAATCGGGTGGGCCGAATGGTGCAGGTGAGCGCGGCGGCTGCGGCAAGCGCAGCGACGGTGAGCAAACTCGTTCGCCGTGAGAACTTGGTCCGCTCGATGCCCGGCATCAGCGCCAGCGCCAGCGGCGGGATCAGCGCGATGCCCAGGAAAAACACGAACCGTACCGCACCCGCGCCCAGCACCAGCAGGATCAGCGCGGGCATGAAATCGAGTGGGCCGATCCGTGCGCCTCCGCGCCAGGCGATGACGATGGCGATCAGCGCGATGCCTGCGAACGAAGGCACGAAGCCGCGGTTGCCCGCCGCCCAAACCGGAAACCACTCGCTGGCGCCGTTGGCTACGCTCGCGGATGCATTGCGCGCCGAGATCGCCATGATCGAGAAACCATCGGGGGTGGTGAACATCGCCGCGGCGGCGATTGCCGCGAGCAACGTGGGGGCGCGCGCATCGAAGCTCCACCAGCGCAGCCGCGCGCCGATCCAGCCCGCTGCGGCGGTCGCAGCGAGGATCACCGTGGCGAGCGAGACCGAGGGGTGGAGGTTCTGCCACAGGACCAGCAGGATCGCGCCGATGGTTGCCTTGCGTGGCATCGAGCTGGGGGCGTGGAGCAACAGCAGCAACAGCCCGAAGCCCAGCCCGGCAAAGCTTTGCGGGCGAATGCTGGCGGCAGGCAGCGCGAGCGCGAAGCCCAGAGCCAGCGCCATCGCGATCGCCAGCGGATCAGCCCCGCGCCTCCGTGCCGCTTCGCCCGCAGCGATGAATCCGCCCAGCCACAACAGTGCGTCGAACACGCGCAATCCGGTCCAGCCCCATGCCAGCCGCACCGCGGCCATGAGCGCCTGCGCAAGCCAGGCCACCGCGGGAAGGGATTCGCCCAGATGGGTCACGGCGAACGGTTCGGTGGCGATAGGATGGCGCGCCGCCAAGATCAGTTCGCCCAGCTTGAGCTGCCAGAAGATGTCGGTGTCGAACACCGGGCGCAGCAGCAACAGGGCCAGCAGCAGCGCGGGGACGAGCACGACCATGGCGGTGCGGAATGTTGCGCTCGGCATCGTCTTATCAGGCCCCGGATTGCGTTCGCATGACGATCTAGGCGAATAACCTTGTCGAAACCACAACCGCACGGTTGTCGCGGCGCGGCATGGGGGGTATGCGCGCGCCGCCATGCTCGACACCCTGACCCAGCAACCGCCCGATGCGCTGCTCGCGCTGATCAAGCTCCACAACGCCGATCCGCGCCCCGGCAAGATCGACCTTGGGGTTGGCGTCTATCGCACCGGGCAGGGCGATACCCCGGTGTTCGGGGCGATCAAGGCCGCGGAAAAGCGCCTGCTTAAAACACAGGAATCGAAAAGCTACCTTGGCCCCGAAGGCGACATGGGCTTCGTTCACGCGTTGATGCCCTACATCTTCGGCCGAGATGACGCTTCGAAAGGTGGCCGGATCGAGGGGATGCAGACCCCCGGCGGCACCGGCGGGGTGCGGCTGGCGCTGGGGCTGGCGAAGAAGGCGGGCGTCGCCCGGGTTTGGATGGGCACGCCAAGCTGGCCCAACCACGCGCAGATCCTCGCCGATCTCGGGCTGGAACTGAAGCCGTTCGCCCATTCGGGCGCGGATGGTGCGATCGACATGGATGCATTGCGCGCGGCGATCGCCGCAGCCGAGCCGAGCGACGCGATCCTGCTCCACGGTTGCTGCCACAACCCGACCGGAATCGATTACGCCCCCGCGCAGTGGGACGAGATCGCCCGGCTGCTCGCCGACAAGGCGCTGTTGCCGGTGCTCGATCTGGCCTATCAGGGTCTCGGCCACGGGCTGGACGAGGACGCTTACGGGGTGCGCACGGTGCTCGCTGCGGTGCCCGAGGCGTTGATTGCCTACAGTTGCGACAAGAACTTCGGGCTCTATCGCGACCGCGTCGGTGCGCTCTACATCATGACCGCCGAGGCCGGGCAGATGGGCGCGGCGCTCTCCAACGGGAACGCCCTGGCGCGGGCCAACTGGTCGATGCCGCCCGATCACGGCGCCGCAGCGGTGCGGATCGTGCTGGAGGACGCCGTAATGACCGCGCAGTGGCTCGACGAACTCGCCACGATGCGCACCCGGATGCGCCAGGTGCGTGCGCGGCTGGCGGAATTCGGCACCGTCGGGACAATCGATCTGCGCCCGGTGGGGAGCCAGAACGGGCTGTTCTCGGTGCTCAAGCTTTCGCCCGAACAGATTCTGCAACTGCGCGGCGATCACGCGATTTACATGGCAGGCTCAGGGCGGATCAACGCCGCCGGGCTGACCATGGGCAATATCGATCTGTTCGTCGCTGCGCTGGCAGCGGTTTCTGGCTGAGAATGGATCGCCAACCCACAATTCAGGGCGAGCGGCTGCTGCTGCAACCGTTGTCCGCCGACGATTGGGACGGGTTGTTCGCGGTCGCCTCCGATCCGGCGATATGGGAAGTCCATCCGGCGCACGACCGTTGGCAGGAGCCGGTATTTCGGACGTTTTTTGCCGATGCGCTGGCCCGGGGCGGGGCGCTGGTGGTGATCGACCGGGAAAGCGGCCGGATTGTCGGGTCATCGCAATATCATGATTATACTGCGGAAGCGGGCGGATCGGTCGAGATCGGCTGGACTTTTCTCGCCCGCAGCCTGTGGGGCGGATCGTTCAATCGCGAGATGAAGCGGCTGATGCTGGGGCACGCTCTCGCCGCGGTCGAGCGGGTGCATTTTATCGTCGGCGAGGACAATTTCCGCTCGTGCAGGGCGATGACGAAGATCGGCGGCGTGCTCGACGACTGGACCGATACCCGCGAAATGGCGGGCGGTCCGGTGCGGCATGTCCGCTTTACGATCGACCGGGCGGGGTTTGCGAGTGGGCCGCTAAGCCGCGCGTAGGGATTCCATCCGCTTGAGATAGCGCGCCAAAACGTCGATTTCGAGGTTGATCGTGTCGCCCTCGGCCAGCCCGCCCAGCGTGGTCACCTCGCCGGTGTGGGGAATGAGGTTGAGGGTGAAGCAGCAAGTGCCGACAGGGTCGTCCGTCACCGTGTTGACGGTCAGCGAGACGCCATCGACGGTGATCGAGCCCTTGGCGGCCAGATAGGGCGCAAGCGCGGCGGGGGCGGCGATTTCCACCCGCAGCGAATCGCCCTCGCTGCGCTTTGAAACAATTCGACCAACGCCATCGACATGCCCGGTGACGATATGACCGCCCAGCTCGTCGCCGAGCTTGAGCGCCTGTTCGAGGTTGAGCCTTGCCCCGGCTTGCCAGCGCGGGGCGGTGCACGAAACCGATTCGTCGGAAAGGTCGACCGCGAACCAAGCGTCTCCGGCGCTGCCGCCGCGGTCGATCACGGTCAGACACACACCCGAACACGCAATCGAGGCGCCGATCGCGATGTGCGCGGGATCGTAGGGGCAGGCGATGGTGAGGCGCAGGTCGCCGCGCTGCTCGACGCTGGCGACGGTGCCGATTGCAGTGACTATGCCGGTGAACATATGGTGCGCTCGTAGACTTCGAGTACGTCGTTGCCAAGGCGGCGGATATCGGCGCGGTGCCAGTAGCCATGCGCGGCGGCAAGGCCTGAGAGGCCAAGGTTGGACACACCCGGCAGACCCCCGCCGATCACGATAGGGGCGCGATAGACCAGCAGGCGATCGACCAAATCGGCCTCGAGGAACGCCGCGGCGGTTTGCGCACCGCCTTCGACCAGCAGGTACTGGATTTCGCTCATCGTCGAGATTGCGGTGGGCGAGGCGATGGCGTGCCACCCGTCTGGCGCTGTGCTGCCGGTCAACACCCAGCGTTGCGGGCTGCGTGCTTCCAGCCCCGCCAGCCGCACATCGAGCCGTGGCGCATCGGCGCGCAGCGTGCCGCCGCCAACCAAGATCGCGTCGACCCGCGCCCGTTCGAGGTGGCCGTGCGCGCGCGCTTGCGGGCCGGTGATCCACTGGCTGTCGCCCGATGCCAGCGCGATACAGCCGTCGAGCGACAACGCCAGCTTGAGGGTGACATGCGGGCGGCCCCTGTGCTGCTGGCTCAGATAGCCAGCGAGGCTGGCGTCGGCGGCGGGGCAGGGCACCAGTGCAGTCGCGATGCCGGCCAAAACGATGCGTTCCAGACCTTTACCAGCGGTGCGCGGATCGGGGTCTTGCACCGCTACGACCACTCGCGCCAGGTCTGCGGCTGCGACAAGCTCGGCGCAGGCCGGGCCGCGCTGCGACGCGTGTGCGCACGGTTCCAGGGTGACGTAGAGCGTTGCATTTCGGACGGCCTCCCCAGCCATCGCCAGCGCCTGCGCTTCGGCATGAGGTCGGCCCCCCGCCTGTGTCCAGCCGCGCCCGACCACACGCCCGTCCTTGACTACGATCGCCCCGACCGCCGGATTGGGTCGGCTCAGCGGCCGCCCGCGGGCCGCCAGGGTGGCAGCGGCGGACAGCCAAGCTCCGTCAGTATGTGCAGGAAGATCCACCAAACTCCATTCGTTTGATTTGCTATTCGTTGACCCGCGCCACGCGCGCCTTGGGTATTGCCGCAGCACCCAGGGCCTTGGCGGCTTCTTCGGCTTTTTGATCGGCCTTGGCGTCGGCCTCGATTTTATCGACGTCCATCCCCGAAATCCTACCGAGCGTTTTGTACATTTGGCGGACCCGCTCGGCGCCCGCGGCTTCCTCGGCGTCGGCGGCGCGCCCCGCCTTGGTCGCGGCTATGTTACCCGCGACAATCTCTGCCTCGCTGCGATTGGGGGCGAAGCTTTGGACATAGGTGATTTGCGGCGGGCGCGGCAGCCCCGCACCACCTTCCTGCCAGATCAGCGAAAACAGCCCCCCGGTCACGGCCATTGCCGCAAGCATGATCTTGAAACGGTGGGGATAGGGGGTGGACAATTGCTCGCCCAGATCTCCCAGTGCGGAAACTGGATTAAGGCGGCGAAGAATTCGGCGGAACAGCGACATCGGGTCAAGATAGGCGCTGGATCGGCGCGATGCCAGATGTCTCAGCCGAATGGCGCATAGAGGGCGCGGCCTTCGCGTTTGAGCCAGCGGTTGGCGGCGGCCAGATCGCCGTCGTAGATGTCGCCAAGGAAGGCGTGGAAGCCGATGCTGTGATCGAAATGGACCAGATGTGCGATCTCGTGCGCGACGACCGAGCGACGGACGAAATCGGGCGCCATCACCAGCCGCCAGTTAAGCCGCACGATGCCCCCGCTGGTGCAACTCCCCCAGCGCCGCCGCGCGCGCGAAAGCAGAACGCGGGGCTGGGCGACTTGCGCGGCCGCAGCGAAATCGGCGATGTCTTCGCCGAACAGTCGCAGCGCTTCGCTTTCCAGCCAGCGGTGCAGCCGCCGTTCGAGCGATTCGCGCGGACCTCCCAAATGGACCGCGCCGTCGTCGAGCACCGGGCGTCGCGGGGCGTCGGTACGCCAGGCGATGGTCAGGCGTTCGCCGCGATAGGCCAGCACCTCGCCCACTCCTGGCGCGGAGCGCGGCGGAACTGCGGCCAGCTGCAGCGCGAGCCAGTCGCTGCGCTCGCGCGCAAATGCGAGCGCCTCGCCGCTGCGACCCCACGGTGGCATCGTGATTCGCGCCTCGCTGCCATCAGGCGCGATCCGCAATGTCATCCGTCGCGCGGTCCGCAAAGTGCGGATCGCCACCGGCAGTTCGCGCCCGGCGACCATCAGGCTGCGACGTTCGGGCGGGGCAGGGGGGCGGGGTCGGCCCGCGCGGCGCAACCAGTCGATCATGTGATCGGCTCGGTCGAAACGATGTGGTCCTCGAGCGGACCCGCCATCACCTCGCTCACCGCGCGACCGGCGATCGAGATGCCCTCGCGATGGACCGCCTCGCGGTCGCCGCATTCCAGATAGTGCCAGGCCTTGAGCGGCTGGCCCTCGGCGCGCAGGCGATAGGCGCAAGTCTTGGGCAGCCATGGCACGGTGAGCACCAGTTTGGGGGTTAGACGCAGGCAATCGGGCACTTGCGCCTTGCGGTGACGATAGTCCGAGCAGCGCGCGGTTTTAAGATCGAGCAGGCGGCAGGCGACGTTGGTGCGATAGATCGCCCCGGTGTCCTCGTCCTCCAGCTTGTGCAGGCAGCACTGTCCGCACCCGTCGCACAGTGCCTCCCACTGGGTGCGGCTCAGGCGCTCGATCGGTTTGTCCCAGAAACGGGGCTCGTTCAATTCGTCCATTTGGCGAGGCTTTCGGCGACCGCATCGGCACTTTGGTCGATCGGCAACAGCGCCATCGCCTTGCCTGCCGGGTCCATCAAGTAGGCGATGCGCGCATGGTCCATCAGATAGCCGCCGTCCGCGGTCGGATCACCTTTGGAGTAGTAGGCCTTGAACATCTTGGCAGCCTCGTCGACTTGCGCCGCGCTGCCGGTCAGGCCGATCAGGCGAGGCGAAAACGCGGCGGCGAATTCACCCACTGCGGCGGGCGTATCGCGCGCCGGATCGATGCTGACGAACAGCGGTTGGACCCGCGCGCCAACTTCGGGCTCGGCCTTCGCAAATTTGGCATAACCCTGCATCATCTTCTGCACGTCGAGCGGGCAGGCATCGGGGCAGAAGGTGTAGCCGAAGTAGACGATCCGGTATTGGCCCGCGAAATCGTGGAAGCGGACGGCTTTGCCCGCCTTGTCGACCAGTGCGAAATCGCCGCCGATGCTCGCGCCGTCCAGCGGCGGTGAGCCAGCTTGCTGCTCGCCGGGCGAACACGCGGTGAAAAGCAGGGCGGCGGCAAGGGCAGGGGCAAGGCGTGGCATGGCGCGGCGGTTCATGCTCTGCTAACGGCGGCTGGGCAAGGGGACGAGTCCCTTAACGGCTGGGCATTCAGGAGGTTGGTGGTGAAATTGTGGGTGCGGATTGCGGCTTTGGCGCTGACGACGGGCGGGCTCAGCCTTGCGCTGCCCGCGCAGGCCCAGTTTTCAACGAGCTTCAAATTCCTCGAGGCGGTGCGCAAGAAGGAGGGCAAGGAGGTCACTGACATGCTTGCGGTGCCCGGCAGCACGCTGGTTAACACCCGCGATATCTCCACTGGCGATACCCCGATGCATATCGTCGTTGCGCGCCGCGACCTCACATGGGTGCAGTTTCTTGCGGCCAAGGGTGCCAACGTCAATGCGCGCAACAACAAGGGCGAAACCCCGCTCCAGCTGGCCAGCAACCTGGGCTTTTCCGAAGGGGTCGAAATCCTCCTCAAGCTGGGCGCCAAGGTCGACGAGCCCAACGCCACGGGCGAAACCGCGCTGATCGCCGCTACCCACCGCCGCGATGCTGCGCTGGCGCGGGTGCTGCTCAAGGCGGGCGCGAGCGCCTCGCGCAACGACAACTCGGGGCGCTCGGCGCTTGATTACGCGATGCTCGACGGGCGCAGCAACCCGGTACTGGGCGAAATCGAGACCGCCGCCAAGGTCGCCGCGGGCAAGCCCAAGACCTCGGCTTACGGGCCCAAGTTCTAAGATGGCCATCAGTCCCGACCTGACGCTCGAAGAGCTGCGCATCGCACTCGCCCCGGCCATCGCCGATGCGGCGGTATTCGACGGGTGGACGCCGCTGGCGGTGACCAATGCCGCGGCAGCGGAGGGGGTCGACCCCGAAGTCGCCAAATTCGCGTTCAAGGCCGAAGGATTGTCTTCCGCGATGGTGCTTATCGGCGCGTGGATCGCCGCGATCGACCGAGCGATGGTGGAGGCGCTACCCGCCGATACGCTGGCTACACTGAAAATCCGCGAACGCATCCGCCGCCTCGTCCAGTTCCGGCTCGATGCGGTGGCGGACCAGCAAGAGGCGCTGCGCCGCGCGCTGGCGATCATGGCGATGCCGCAGAACGCCGCGCAGGCGCTGCGGCTGGGTTGGTCGAGCGCAGACGCGATGTGGCGCCAAGCGGGCGACACCGCGACCGATTACAATCACTATACCAAGCGCATGACGCTGGGCGCGCTCTATGCCTCGACCCTGGCGGTGTTCGCGCAGGATCAGAGCGAAGCGTTTGCCGACACCCGCGCTTTTCTTGAGCGGCGGATCGATAACGTGATGCAGTTCGAGAAGCTCAAGGCACAGTTCCTGCGGCCCGATGCCGAGCGGTTCAGCCCCGCGCGGCTCCTGGGACGGCTGCGCTATCCGGCGCGTTAATGCGAATTAGTTGCAATTAGCTCCGCCATCTGCCACGCGTGAAGCGTGCAGCTCGACGAACTTCCCCTTGGCCAACCCGCGCGGATCACCGCTGTGGATTGGGCCCAACTTGTTCCTGAAGAGGCGCAGCGTCTGCGCGCGCTGGGGCTCGATAGCGGGGCGAACGTCACCCTGGCCTATCGCGGGGTGTTTGCCGGAAGCGATCCGCTGGCGCTCGAGATCGGGCGGATGACGGTGGCGCTGCGCCGCGTCCACGCTCGCGCGATGACCGTCGAACCGGCTTGATTGAATGACCCGCGCTATTCGCACCGCCGCCTTGGTCGGCAACCCCAACGCGGGCAAAAGCGCGCTGTTCAACGCATTGACCGGGGCGCGGCAGAAGATCGCCAACTATCCGGGCGTCACCGTCGAGCGCAAGGCGGGGCGGATGGCGCTGCCTTCGGGCGAACCGGTCGAGTTGATCGATCTGCCGGGCAGCTATGGCCTTGACGCCACCAGCCCCGACGAAGTCGTTACCCGACAGGTCATCCTCGGCGAGATGGCGGGGCAGACGCGGCCCGATGCGCTGGTGGTGGTGCTGGATGCTGCCAACCTTCAGCAGCATCTGGTGTTCGCGCAGGAAATCATCGCGCTGGGGCGACCAACTGTGATCGCGCTGAACATGATCGACCTGGCCGAGCGTGATGGGCTGGTGCTCGATCCTGCGGCGCTGTCCGCCGCGCTGGGCGTGCCAGTGATCCCGACAGTGGCGGTGCGCCGTCGTGGCTTGGGCGAACTCGCCGCCGCGATTGCAGAAGCCGAGCGCCATGCCGCTGAGCCGTTTCACCCCCAGCCGCATATCGACATGACAGAGCGCCGCCTGGCCGCGCACGCCATTGCCGATGGCGCGATCCTGTCCGAGACTCGCCGCCATCGGCTGCATTCCAAGCTTGACCGCGTGCTGCTCCACCCGTGGCTCGGGCCAGTAATCCTGTTCGCGCTGCTGTTCGTGATGTTCCAGGCGGTGTTTGCCGGGGCCACCCCGTTCGCCGATGCGCTGGAGGCGGGCATCGCCTGGCTTTCGGCAGGCGTACGAGCAACGATCCCGCCCAGCCTGGCGCGCGACCTTATCACCGACGGCATCCTCTCGGGCGTCGGCTCGGTGGTCGTCTTCCTGCCCCAAATCCTGATCCTGTTCTTCTTCATCCTGATGCTCGAAGCGACCGGTTATATGGCGCGCGCGGCGTTCCTGATGGACCGGCTAATGGCGGGTGTGGGCCTGTCGGGGCGCAGCTTCATCCCGCTGCTGTCGAGCTTTGCCTGCGCGATCCCGGGGATCATGGCGACGCGTAGCATCGCCGATCCCAAGGACCGCCTGACCACGATCCTGATCGCCCCGCTGATGACCTGTTCGGCGCGGCTGCCGGTCTATGCGGTGATCATCGCTGCGTTCATCCCCAATCGCAACGTGGGGGCAGGGGTTGGCCTGCAGGGCTTGGTGCTGTTCGCGCTTTACG
>JANMQW010000343.1:0-2638 GCA_031370725.1 Novosphingobium sp. | reverse complement strand
GATGTCCATGTCGTGCGCTCCTTACTTGACGAGGTACGGCAGCAGGCCGATTTGCCGGGCGCGCTTGATCGCCTGGCTCAGCTCGCGCTGCTTCTTGGCCGAAACCGCGGTGATGCGGCTGGGGACGATCTTGCCGCGCTCGGACATGAAGCCCTGGAGCAGACGGACGTCCTTGTAATCGATCTGGGGCGCGTTCTTGCCCGAGAACGGGCACGATTTGCGGCGGCGGAAAAACGGGCGTGCCATGGCTTATTCTCCCTCGCGCTCGCGGCGCCGGGTGCGCTCGCGATCCTGCTTGCGCATCATCACCGAAGGGCCGCTTTCGAGTTCGTCGACGCGCACGGTCATGAAACGGATGATGTCTTCGTTGAGCGAAGTTTGGCGCTCAAGCTCGGCCACCACGCCCGCGGGGGCATCGATGTTGAGCAGAATAAAGTGCGCCTTGCGGTTCTTGGCGATCTTGTAGGCCAGCGAACGGAGCCCCCAAGGCTCGGTCTTGGTGACCTTGCCCTTGCCGGCTTCGACGATCTCGATGGCGGTTTGGGCCAAGGCATCGACTTGCGCCTGGCTGAGATCCTGGCGCGCCAGGAATATGTGTTCGTACAGCGCCATCGCTGCGTATCTCCTTCTGGCCGACCGCTGGCTGATCCGCACAATGCGGGGCCCCTCCGGCTTTCTGTGGTCCCCCCGCCTTCGCGTGAGGAGGGGCGCACATACAGGGTTTGGGTGTGAAAGCAAGGCCGGCGGCGACCGCCAGGCTTTGGGGGCATGGACCACTTGGACCATTGTCCTGAGCGAAATAAATTCGTCCCCGCAACGGAACCATCTTGGCTGCGCGAGCGATGAAGAACGGTACCATGCAGACGGCATTGGCGGTCCTCACCCCGATAGGAAAATAAAACCCGCCTCCCTCGTCCCCTGCAATGGGGGAGAGGATAGCTCAGCTTATTCCGACAGGAACTAGCGCAGCTTGGAGAGCGGATACGGCGCGGCACCCCCAAACTGCGTCTGCATGCAGCGCCCTCCACTTAAGACCCGCTCATCCCGAGGAGCGGCCCTTCGATGTCGCCTGCGGCGTCGCTCAGGATAAACTGCCCCGATGCAGCAGCGGCGTCTCGAAGGATCGCGCAACGGCTGGTGTTTCGAGACTGCCCTGCGGCCTCCTCAGCATGAGCCACCGGATTACAAGCTCCCGCCCTCCCCAGAAATTATCCTTTCTGTTGCTTTAACGGCACGCTTGCACACAAACTTAAGCCGATCCGTGCGCAAGTGTGCCTGATGACTGGCGGTAATGCGCGTGCGCGATACAACAAGCGTTATCAGAGGCATTTTTGGGAAGTGGGACTGACATGAAGAAATCGATCTTCGCAGCATCCGTTGGCACTTTAGCCTTGGCCGGTCTGGCCTGGGCGGCAGCGGGCGGCACTATCAAAAGCGGTTCCGGTTCCATCCTGTTACCTTCGACCAGCAGCGCGGCTGTCGCCTTGTCCCCGACAGTCCAGGCGAGCCCCGCACCATTTGGCGACGGCACCCAACTCGCCGCCGACGGCAAACATATCGTCGATGCCTATATCTGCGTGTTCCGCGCCGGTGCGGTGGGGCGTGGCAATGAGCGCGCCGAGGCCAACCGTTCGGCCAACGCCGCAGGCGGCAGCATCGGTCACGTCTATGAACACGCGCTGCAGGGCTTCTCGGTCCACGCCTCTGCGCGCGGGGTTGAGATGATGGCGCGCAACAACCCGCGGATCGATTATTGCGAGCAGGACCAGGTGATGGCGCTGGTCAATCCGATCGAAGCGCTTGCCAAACCGGGTGGCGGCGGCGGCGGCGGCGGTACCCAGCCCGTTGAGATTACGCCTCCGGGCATCACGCAGGTCAACGGTGGTTTTAGCGGCGCGACGGGTACCGCATGGGTGATCGACACCGGGATCAACCTGACCCACCCCGATCTCAACGTCGATGCAGGCCGTAGCCGCAACTTCGTCGAGCGCGAAACCTCGCCCAACGATCTCAACGGCCACGGCAGCCATGTCGCCGGGACCATCGCCGGGATCGACAACACCATCGGCACGGTCGGGGTTGCAGCAGGGGCGAAAGTCGCCGCGGTTCGCGTGCTCAACGCCCAGGGCAGCGGAACCAACGCCGGAGTTATTGCCGGAGTGGATTATGTCGCTTCGGTCGGTGTCGCGGGCGACGTGGCCAACATGAGCCTGGGCGGTGGCGTTTCACAGGTGCTCGATGATGCGGTGGTCCGCGCCTCGACGGTGGTCAAGTTCGCGCTTGCCGCGGGCAACGATGGTGGCGACGCCAACCTCCATTCGCCCGCGCGGGCCAATGGCACGAACATCTACACCATCGCCGCATTCAGCCCGCACACCGGCCTGTGGGCAAGCTTTTCCAACTTCGGCAAACCTCCGGTCGATTACGCCGAACCTGGCGTGTCGATCTTCTCGACCTGGCTCAACGGCGGCTACAACACCATCTCGGGCACGTCGATGGCGACACCGCATGCTGCGGGGATATTGTTGCTGGGCGGGATCCGTAACGGTGGCACGGTAACCCGGATCGCAGGGGACGATTATATCAAGGGCGTCCATTGACCGCATAGTATTGGCGGTCCGATGAAGGGTCCGGCGGG
>JANMQW010000336.1:0-1729 GCA_031370725.1 Novosphingobium sp. | reverse complement strand
AGTGTGCCCTCGGCGAGGCCGACGAGAGTCCATTTCTGGTCGCCGGGGACGACCCAGGTTTCCAAGGTCTGACGGCGGCGGACTTCACCGTCGGAGAAGTTAAAATCGACCGACAGCTTGCCGCTGACCATCGTCGGGGCGAGTTCGATCATCGCGATGCCGTCGTCGCCCTTGACCGACCAGTGCGGTGCGGCGCGATCGAGCCCGGAAAGTTGGCGCGACTGCATGGCGTCGAGCGCCTGCGCGCTTTCGTATGGCGCGTTGAGCGCAAAGTCGCCCGAGATACCCGCGTGGACCGGGCGTCCGTGGCGATCGAGTACACGCACCGCCAGCACCGGACGGGTCGATCCGTCGGCAACCAGATGTGTGGTCGCGGCGACAACTTCGACGCGCGCCGGGGTCGCGGTGAAGTGAACCTCGCGGGTGAGGGTGGTAACCACCGCCCCGCTGGCGTCCTTGATCCGCGCGGTGAGGCGCGTGGTATCGCCTTCGAGCGGAATCCCGCGCCACAAGCTGACCGCATAGGCACCCGAAGCGGCCGCGCGGGCGCCGTCGAACGAGAGCTTGTCGGCTGGCTTGCCATCGACGCTCAGCTCGACGGTGTTACCCGCGCGGTGGCGGATCGCGACGCGCACGGCCGGGGCGCGGGGATTGTGGTCAAGCGCGGGGAACAGGAAATCGTCGGGTCCGTCGCCAAGGCCGAGGAAATCGATCTCCGCCCCTGCAGCGGCAGGGTCGGAAACCGAAAGTTCCTCTGCTGCTGATTGTTTTGCTGTGACATTTTCACCCAGAACCGCTGCAAAATCGGCGACCACCAGGCTTCCGCCCTGGCCGGTGATGAAGCGCGAGTTGGCCGAGCCCGCTGCGCGGCTCGAACGCGTGCAATCGATGAACTTGCCGCCTTCGCCGGGCAGGGTCGAGGGCTGCGCCTGGGCGACGTGGGTTCCGGGGACCAGGCCTTCGAAGTGATAGCGTCCGTCGCGGTCGGTTAGCGCGAAGCTGCCGTCCTCAAGCACCACGCGCACTCCGGCAATGGCTTCGCGCGGGCCTGTCAGCGAACAATCGCCGCGGGTGATCCGCCCGATCAGCGTCATCCGTCCGGCAATCGTCTCGCGCTCGATCAGGAGGTTGGCGCTCGCCACCGCCTGGTTGCCACGCGCGTCGGTCGATACCGCGCGGTTGAGCGCCTGTCCGGGAGGCGCGTAGCTGCGGACGCTCATCGCATAGACGATGGTGCGCGTGGCTCCGGGAGCGATGTCGCCCAGCGCGATCGTCAGGCGGCTGCCGTCGGGGGTCACCTGGACAGGCGCCGGACTGGCGGAGCCGTCGATCCGGATCGAATCCTTGCGCAGGCGCAGCCACTGCGAGGGCGTATCAACCACCGAAACCGCGCGTTTGGTGCGCTGACCGTCGGCGTTGGTCGCGGCGATGGTGTAAAACACCGCATCACCCGGCACCGCGCGCGCCCGCGAAACAGTCTTGCTCAACCCAACAGCGAGTCCCGGACGATCGACCGGCACATCGATCCGCACGGGCGAGGGCGTGGCCAGCGCGAACGCGCTACCGAACGAGCCATCCACGATCAGCAGCGGCTGGCCATCGGGCCGGGTCAGTCCGGAAAGCTGCGCGCGGGTGGCGGTCGAAGGTGCGGAATAGGGTGCAACCGGTTCGACAACCAGACGATAGCTGCCGAACGGTGCCAGCGGGAAACGGTATTCGCCGGGAGCCA
>JANMQW010000162.1:0-2808 GCA_031370725.1 Novosphingobium sp. | reverse complement strand
TTCGACCGACGCGCTGTGGAACTACATGGAAGCCTATGAGAAGGCCACCAGTGGTCGCGTGCTGGCGATCCCGCACAACTCCAATCTCTCCAACGGGCTGATGTTCGAGATGACCCAACCCGGCGGCGGAGCGATGACCGCAGCCTATGCCCGGCGGCGCTTGGCGCACGAGCCGCTGGTCGAGATCACCCAGATCAAGGGCGACAGCGAGGCCCACCCGTTCCTCTCGCCCAACGACGAATTCGCCGGCTATGGCGTGGCCGGGTGGGAGTTGGGCGACCTGGCGATGGCCGAGGGCAAGAAACCATCGATGTTTGCAGGCGAATACGTCCGCGAAGCGCTCAAGCGCGGATTGGCGCTTCAGGCCCAGACCGGGGTCAATCCCTACAAGTTCGGCGTAATTGGATCGACCGACAGCCACACCGCGCTGAGCACCGCCGATGAGAACAACTATTTCGGCAAGCACACCGGGGTCGAACCCAGCGCCACGCGCGCGCTCGCCGCACAGAACCTCGGAACCCGCCAGGGGCGGTTCGGCTGGCACTATCTCGCCAGCGGTTACGCCGGGGTCTGGGCACGGGGCAACACCCGTGCCGAAATCTTCGACGCGATGCTGCGCAAGGAAGTGTACGCCACCACCGGGCCGCGGATGACGGTGCGCGTGTTCGGCGGGTGGGACTTCAAGGCCCGCGACATGGACCGAAACTGGGTCCGCAAGGGCTATCGCCGTGGGGTCCCCATGGGCGGAACGCTAATGCCGCCGGGGCGGCGCGGCGGCGAGCGGCCCAGCTTCATCGTCTCGGCGCTCAAGGATCCGATCGGCGCCAACGTCGATCGCGTCCAGGTGATCAAGGGCTGGATCGACAAGGCCGGTCTCACGCACGAAAAGGTTTTCGACGTGGCGTGGAGCGACATGGCCAAGCGACAGCCGGTGGGCGGCAAAGTGCCCGCCGTCGGCGATACGGTCGATGTCGCCAGGGCCAGCTATACCAACGCAATCGGCGCGCCCGAACTGATGACGGTGTGGAGCGATCCCGAATTCGATCCGACGGCAAAAGCGTTCTATTATGTCCGCGTGATCGAAATCCCGACCCCGACCTGGGTCGCGTTCGACGCGCTGCGTTACAAGCTCAGGCTACCACCCGAAGTGCGGGTCAAGTCGCAGGAGCGCGCGTACACCTCGCCGATCTGGTACGATCCGGCGGCATGAACTGGCGCTCGCGCGGCGCACGCCTGCTGCGCGAGCCGTTGGTCCACTTCCTCGCGCTGGGGGCACTGATTTTCGCACTGTTCGGCAATTCTACCAGCGCCGACGAGCGCCGGATCGAGATCGACGAAGCAAGGGTCGAGCGGCTTGCGGGGCAATACGCCCAGAACTTCCGCCGTGCGCCCAGCGCCGACGAACTCGACGCGCTGATCCGCGACGATGTGAAGGAAGAGGTCTATTACCGCGAGGCCCTGCGGCTCGGGCTAGACCGCGACGACGAGGTCGTGCGGCGGCGAATGCGCGTCAAGATGGAGGCGTTCGAGGATACCGCCGAGGATATCCCCGCACCCGACGATGCCATACTCAAGCAGTGGCTGGCTGACCACCTCGCCCGGTACGCCGGGGAAGCGACTTACGCCTTCGATCAACGCTATCTCGGCGCGGATTCGGCGGGGGCGTCGGACGCTCTTGCACAACTGCGCACCGGGCGTGACTATGCCGGGGCGGCCATCCCCCTCCCCGCGCACTACGATGCGATCGGAACGGGTGAAGCGGCGGAACTGTTCGGCGACAATTTCCCGGCCCTGCTCGACAAGCTGCCGCTCGGCCAGTGGAGCGGGCCCGTGGCGTCGGGATTCGGCCAGCACCTGGTGCGGGTCAGCGCACGGAACCCCGCCGCACCGCCCCTGCTCGCCGCGATCCGCCAGCGAGTCGAAAACGACTGGCGCGCAGCGATGGCGCGCGAGCGATCCGAACGAGCCTATCGCGCGCTGATCGGGCGCTACGATGTGGTGATCGAGAAGCCGTGATGAAGCTGCTGTTCGCACTGCTGGCGCTCGTCCTGACGCTCGCCCCTGCCCGCGCCGACGATTTGCGCCCAGGCTATCTCGAATGGGCGGAGCAGTCGCCCGGGCAGTGGCGTGTCATGTGGAAGGCGCCGTTGCTCGGCGGACTCGCGACACGGACCAAGCCGATCTTGCCATCCGGCTGCACGGTTCGCGACGCGCGGCGCCAGTTCGTCGGCCAAACAGTGGTCGAAACCTTCCACGTCCGCTGCGCCGCACCGCTTGCCGGGCGGTCGCTGGGGCTGGCCGGGCTGGAGAGCGGGTTCGCCGATGCCCTCCTGCGCGTCGCCCCATTTCAACAGCCCGCGCAGACGGTGCGCTTGACCCCTCAAGGATCCGAGGTTGTCGTCGCATCACGGGGATCGGCGTCAGAGGTCGGGTGGACCTACCTGCGGCTCGGTTTCAGTCACATCCTGTTCGGGTTCGACCACCTGTTGTTCGTGGTCGCGCTGGTTCTGCTGATCGGAGGGTGGCGGCGGCTGTTCGCCTCCGTTACCGCATTCACTGTCGCCCACTCGCTGACCCTGGCTGCGACCACGTTGGGGCTGTTCAGCGTGGCGCGCAAGCCGGTCGAGATCTGCATCGCGCTCTCGATCGTGCTGGTCGCGCGCGAGATCCTGCGCCCGCCCGATGTCCAGCCGACCCCAGACCCAGTCTCAACCGGCGATGCCCACCGTGACGGAGCCGATTTTGGCCCAGTGCAAGGCGCGAGGAGCGAGCGATGGTCATCCATCGTAACCGACGAGCAACGCCGCA
>JANMQW010000137.1:0-4070 GCA_031370725.1 Novosphingobium sp. | reverse complement strand
CCTGTCCCGCATCTCCCAAAACCAACTCGACGCGATCGCCTCGCGCCTCAATCAGCGGCCCCGGAAAACCTTGGACTTCGCAACACCCGCCGATAAATTACGCGCAGTGTTGCGATGACCCGTTGAACCCGCCACCCCATTTCAGCCATCTTGATCGTCTGACATATAGGCCAGTCGCTTCCAATCTAACCAAGCCCAACAGCGCTCGTCAAAACGTAAACGCCAGCCCTGCGCCTGCCAGCCACTGGTCCGCATCGCCGCGAATGCTGGTCAGCGGCGTGCGCTTGGCATCGTTGAGCAGCTTGGTGTAACCGCCCGTGACGAACCCGGCCAGCCCGCCGTTGGTCAGGTCGCCGTCGAAATCGACCCCGACCAACGCGTTGACGCCGACGTTTTTCCACCCGCTGCTCGCCTGGAACGAGGGCAATCCGCTGGCGATGCTGCCCGCGGGCGAGACGGTGAAGTAGTAGTTGGCGTAGTCGCGATCCATATGCTCGGCGCTGACCGCCAGGTTGATCGCGGCACCCTTGCTGACCGGGGTGAAATAGCTGACTGTCGGACCATACAACATGCCCTTGTGTGCGCCCGCGACATCCCAGCGGGCATCGACGCCGAAGGTCAGGCTGTCGTAGCCGGTGACGAGATCGTAAACCGTGACCCCGGCGCTGGCTCCGACTTCGACCGCGGTCTTGAGCTTGCCCAGGCGCTTGACCACCGGGTCGTTGATCCTTGACACACGGTCGCGCCGCAAAGTGACGACGGGCCCCAGGCTAAAGCCGACTTTGGCGCCCTTGGTATCGGGAATGAAATCGAGCGCAGCACCGCCTGGGCGCGGGGTGATCGTCACACCCAGCAAACTGCCTTGAACGACGGGTGCGGGAAACAGGATGTAATGGTCCGAGCCTTCGTAACTGGGGCCATAGAACCCCCCGACCCCGACGGTCAGATAATCGCCATCGAACACGGTAACGTCGGGCGCGCCGCCGTTCTGGGCGAATGCGAGCGTAGGGATTGACGCCGCGATTGAGGCGGCGGCGAGAAGGACAATGCGACGCATGCAGAAAAAATCCCTTGGTTTCGCGCACATAACGCGCTTGAGGGATTTCGGTTGCAATGCAGCGTGAAAGCGGGGGTCGAGAGCTTACCCCGCCTGCCAGTGGCGGATCGACTCGATCGGCCACACCAGCATCAGCACATTCAGCGCCAGGTTGTCGCGGATCATCGCCAGGGTGAACAGCTCGAAGGCGATGGCGATCGCGACACTCGCCCACACCGGCAGCTTGCTGGCGATCCAGAAGCCTAGCGCCATGAAGCCGATGTCGGCCAGGCTGTTGATCACCGCGTCGCCCGCATAGCCGAAGCTGACGGTCACCGCGCGATAGCGGTCGATGATCAGCGGCGAGTTCTCGAGCAGCTCCCAGAATGCCTCGAACGCGACAGCAATCGGCAATGCCCATGCCGCCGGGCGTCCGCCGAACAGCTTCCACTTCCGCCACAGCTGATGCGCGAAGAAATAGAACAGCAGCCCGTGGATTACGTGGCTGAAGCTATACCAGTCGGCGATGTGCTGGCTGTTCTCAGCTGACTGGACCACGCCCCACCACAGCTTGATCGTGCCGCAGGTGCAGATCGGCACCCGCCCCATCGCCAGCAGGATCGCGCCTGCGCCCAGCCACAGGATGACTGCGCCGATCAGCCCGCGCCGGTCGGGGAGCAGTGAGGGCAACGTCAGCCCGGTTCCTCCTCGGGCGGGGTATCGTCGCCCAGCCCCAGCGCGCGCTGCATGTATAGCGTATCTAGCCAGCGCCCGGCCTTGCGCCCGACGCCGCGCATCCGGCCGCTCTCCACAAATCCGCAGGCCCTGTGAATCCGTACCGAGGCCGGTTCTGCGCCGGCGATAACCGCGATCATCTGGCGGAAACCGCGGCGCTCTGCGGCGACGATCAGCAGCGCCAACAGCGCGCGGCCGGTGCCTTCGCCCAGGCGATCATGGCGGATATAGATGCTGTTCTCGCAGGCGAAGCAATAGGCCGGGCGATCGCGGAATTGCGCGGCGTAAGCGTATCCGACAACCTCGCCAGTGGACGCGCGCGCCACCAGCCATGGCGAAACCGCATCGAGCACCTTGGCCATCCGCGCCGCCATTTCCGCTTCGTCCGGCGGCTCGATCTCGAAGCTGGCGGTTCCGTGGCGAACGTGGTGGGCATAGATCTTGGCGCACGCCGCAGCGTCGGCCAGGGTGGCAGGTTCGATCCGGGTGTCGCCCATATGAACCGTCATGGCGCAAACGCGCGCCGGGGCCAAGCCGCACGTTGGCGCGTTAACCTCGTTCGTCTATGGGCGGAGCACGATGCGGAACAGCCAAGCCGATATTGCGATCCTTGGCGGCGGCCTTGCCGGTGGCCTGATTGCGCTCGCCTTGGCCGAACGCCAACCCGATCTCGATATCGTCCTGATCGAACAGGACGAGGCGCTGGGGGGCAATCATGTGTGGTCGTTTTTCGGCCCAGACGTGGCGAAGGCCGACCGCTGGCTGCTCGAACGGCTGGTGGTCAAAGGGTGGCGCGGTTACGATGTCGCGTTCCCCGGCTATGAGCGCACGCTTCCCACGACGTATTACAGCGTGACTTCCGAACGCCTGAATTACGAGCTGCGCCAAACGCTGCCTCCCCGCGCCATCCTGTCCGGCCAACGCGTGGTCGAGGTGGAGGCGCGCGAGGTGCGTTGCGCCGACGGCAGCCGGATCGCGGCGGGCGCGGTAATCGATGCGCGCGGAATGCGGCTGGCGGGCGAACTGACCGGGGGATGGCAAAAGTTCGCCGGGCGGCTGATCGAGCTTGACGAACCGCACGGGCTCCAGCGCCCGGTGGTGATGGACGCCACGGTCGATCAGCTCGATGGCTATCGGTTCGTCTATTGCTTGCCGTTTTCGGACCGCGAGATCTTTGTCGAAGACACGTACTACAGCGATTCCAGCTCGCTCGACCGGGCTGAGTTGGGCCAGCGGATCGATCGCTATTGCGCTGACAGGGGCTGGCTGGTGAAGCGCACCATCAGCGAGGAGCACGGCGTGCTGCCGGTGGTTTCGGGGGGCGATTTCGATGCCTTCTGGCGCGCCACCGGGGTCGGCACCGCCAAGGCCGGCACCCGCGCCGGGCTGTTCCACCCGCTGACAAGTTATTCTTTGCCCCACGCCGTGCGCTTCGCAGCCGCGCTTTCTGCGCGCCGCGAATTTTCGACCGAGAGCCTTGCCAAGTTCAGCGAAACCCACGCCCGCGCCGAATGGGCCCGCGCCGATTTCGCCCGCCGCCTCGCCAAAATGCTTTTCGAGGCCGCCGTGCCGCATGAGCGTTACAAAGTGCTCGAACGCTTCTATAGGCTCGACAACAAGCTGATCGAGCGATTCTATGGCGCGCGCTCGACGCTTGCGGACAAACTGCGGCTTGTCAGTGGCAAGCCGCCGGTGCCGTTCTTCCGCGGTCTCGGCTCGTTCTTGGGAATGGGCGAGTCGAACCGCCTGCGCCACGGCAGCCTGCGAGCGGAGTCCGTGTGACCGATACAAGTGTGAAGCCCAAAAGCTTGAAGCAATCGTCCCATAAATCAGCATGTGTAATCGGAGCCGGGTTCGGCGGGTTGGCGCTCGCCATCCGCCTGCAATCGGCGGGGATTGCGACCACCGTGGTCGAGGGCCGCGACAAACCCGGCGGGCGCGGGTATTTTTGGGAAAAGGACGGCTTCACCTTCGACGCCGGGCCGACCGTGATTACCGATCCGGCCTGCCTTGAAGAACTGTGGGCGCTTTCCGGCCAAAAGCTGGCCGACGACGTCGAACTGATGCCGGTCACCCCGTTCTATCGCCTCAACTGGCCCGATGGGACCAACTTCGACTATTCCAACGACGAGGAAAAGCTCCACGCCGAAATCGCCCGCGTCGCTCCGGGCGACAACGACGGTTATCGCAATTTCCTCGAATACAGCGCGGGAGTATACGAGGAAGGCTACGTCAAGCTGGGCGCACAGCCATTCCTCAACTTCTCGACCATGATCAAGGCCGCGCCTGCGCTGATGCG
>JANMQW010000131.1:0-5068 GCA_031370725.1 Novosphingobium sp. | reverse complement strand
GGCCTTGCGATCCGCATCCCCGGCGAGGTGACTCGCGAGCGCTGCGATATTCTGCGCAAGGCCGACGCGGTTTACCTCGAGGAAATCCGCAACGCCGGGCTGTATGACGCAATCTGGCAGGCCTTCGCAGTGCTGCTCCCCGTCAAGACCGTCGGCGTGATGGGCGATAGCCGCACTTACGACAACGTCTGCGCGCTTCGCGCCGTCACCAGTACTGACGGCATGACGGCCGATATCTATCCGTTCGACGCCGCGTTTTTGTCGCGCGTTGCGACGCGGATCATCAATGAGGTCAAGGGGATCAACCGGGTGGTGTACGATTACACCAGCAAACCGCCGGGGACGATCGTGTGGGAGTGAGTTACTGTTCGCTCCAATCGAGCGGCTCGACCCGGCGCACGACCAGGCCCCAGCAGACCATGCCGATCACGATGATCCCTGCGGCGATGAGGAAGGCGATGCGGTAGTTGCCGGTGGCGTCGATCGACCAGCCGGTCAGCAACGGGCCGATCACCCCGGAGAGCCCGGCGATGCCGTTCTGGATGCCCACCCACTTGCCCGCGCAACGTGGTCCGGCAATCGTCTGTCCGATCGAGAATACGCTGAATGCACCAAGGCCGTTGGCCACCGAATAAGCCAGCAGGCCCGCCACCGCGACCATCGGACTGCCGAACGCGCAGGCCAGCATGCAGCCCAGCGCAACCACCAGCGAGGCAAGGATCATCGTCTTGCGCACGCCGTTCTCGCTGTCGCCGCGTGCGATCCAGCGGTCGGCGATGCGCGCGCCGATCATCCCGAACACCGCCGAAAGCAGATAGACCGCGCCGCCCAGCCAAGCCATCGCGACAATCGAATAGCCCTGCTGCTTGACCAGGTAGAGCGGCAGCCACGAAAGCACGAGGAAATAGGGATAGTTCGAGCAGAAGTGGCCGAGGGCGGTCCCCCACATTTCGCGCTTGGTAAGCATCACGCGAAAGCTCGGTGCGGGTCCATGGTCAGCGGCTTGTCCATCGGCCCGTGCCACGGGTTGCGGGCGCTTCAAGCGTAGCCACGGCACCAGCCACATCAGCGATATCGCGCCGAACACGAAAAACAGCGCACGCCAGCCGAACTGCGCGATCATCAGCCCGCCCAGCAGGATCCCGACGCCATTGCCCAGCATCAGCCCAGCGCCGGTCAAGGCGTTGGCCGATGCCAGCCGCGCGGCCGGAACGTGCAGCGAAAGCAGCTTCGAGCTAGCGGGCCACCCCGCGCTTTCCCCCAGCCCCAGCAGCAACCGCAGCGCCAGCAACATGGCAAAACCCGATGCAAACCCGGTGAGCAGCGTTGCTACCGACCAGACCAGCAGACCCAGCGCCAGTGTGCGATAGGCGTCAATCCGTTCGGACAGCCAACCCGAGAGAAAGTGGCCCGGCACATAAGTCCAGAAAAACGCCGAGATCAGCACCCCGATCTGCGAATTAGAAAGTTCGAGCTGGTCTTTGATCAGGGGCGCGGCAGTGGAAAAATTGCCTCGGTCGAGCGCGTTGATAAAGATTGCCACAGCCAGCAGCGTAATCAGCGTGCTGGTCGAAGTGCTGTGGCCTGCTTGGCCGTGACTATCCGTGTCGACCTGCGTCGCCATCCACTACTCTCCCCCGTGCGCCCTTGCTCGCTTACGGTGCGCTCGGCGAGACCGTAGGCGGCATCGTCGCCCGACCCAAGCAAAACCGCGTAGCGGGATCCAGGGCGCCGCGCGGGAAACTTAGTCCCTCCCCGACGTTAATCGACAGTTCGCCAGAGCACATTTCGCGCTTGGCAGCTATTTACAGGAGAATCGCAATGAACAGGGCCCGCATCATCCTACTCAGCAGCATGGCATCCGCAGCAATCGCGCTCGCCGGCTGCGCCACGGTCGAAGAGGCCGTCGCCGAGAAGACAACGTCCACCTACAAGACCACGCTCACCGGCGCGCAGGAGCCGGGCGGCGGTGACCGCGACGGCGCGGGTAGCGCGGAAATTTCGATCTCCGATAATTTCGGCCAGATCTGCTACGATCTTAACGACATCCGTGGCATCGGTCCGATCACCGGAGCGCACATCCATCGCGGCGCGCCCGGCGTAAATGGCCCAGTGGTGTTCACGTTGAAGCCCGCCAACGAAGGCGGTTACAAGGGATGCTCGGGCGGGGCCGAATGGACCCAGGATCGCATCGAGAACAACCCCGACGCGTTCTACGTCAACGTCCACACCGCCGAATACCCGAACGGCGCAATTCGCGGCCAATTGCGCAACTAGTCATTCCGCATATCGACGGCGGGCACGCGACCAGCGTGTCCGCCGTTGCCGTGCACGGCACGATCAGTTGGCAGCGGCGACCTTGCGATAGGGTACGAACTCACCCAGCCCGACAAAACCGCGGTAGAAGTTGCTCGAGCGATCCTGGAGATGGACGATATCGATGCTGCACAACGATGAGCCGCTGCCGTAGAGGTTGGTCACCAGAATATCGTCGTCGTCGAGCGAGCTCGCTCCACTGCGCGGGCGATTGACCCACAGCGTGCGCCCCGCGTCATAGACGATCGCGGTCTTGTCGATGATCCGCGAACCGCGGATCGAGGGCAGGTAAATGCAATCGCGCGGCTCGCCGGGGACACGACCGTCGAGCAGCTTTGCAAGCTTTTCCTCAGGCGCGACGCGCGGCCGGGCATCGGCGGCAACCGCCAGCGAGAGCACGGTTGCGGCGGCAAGAACGGTGGCGACAGTCTTACGCATGGCAGCGACTCCTTTGGCGCTTGGCGCCAGCGTACGCGCGATTGGGTGAATGGCCAATGACTGGGCTTGCGTCTCCGGCTTCCCCTACCGCTTGGGGGAGGGGTTAGGGGTGGGCACGACCGACAGGTCGTGTGGGCCGGTTGGCCCACCCCGCTGCGACCAGGCGCTGCGCGCCAAGTCTCGCCGCCCCTCCCGCAAGCGAGTGGGGAAAGTTATGCGGTGCCGCCGACCGTCAGCCCGGTCACCAGCAGTGTCGGCTGGCCGACACCCGCGGGAACGCTTTGGCCGCCCTTGCCGCACACGCCGACGCCTTCGTCGAGCGCCATGTCGTTGCCGATTCCGGTGACGCGGGTGAGTACGCTGGGGCCGTCACCGATCAGCGTTGCACCCTTGATCGGCGCACCCAGTCTGCCGTTTTCGATCTTGTAAGCCTCGGTGCAGCTGAACACGAATTTGCCCGAGACGATATCGACCTGGCCTCCACCAAAACTCTTGGCGAAAATGCCGTTCTTGACCCGGCTGAGCAGTTCCGCCGGATCGTCGTTGCCGTCGCGCATGAAAGTGTTGGTCATCCGCGGCATCGGCGCGTGCGCGAAGCTCTGACGCCGTCCGTTGCCGGTTGGCGCGACCCCCATCAGCCGAGCGTTGAGCCGATCCTGGATATAGCCCTTGAGGATGCCGTCCTCGATCAGCACGTTTTCCTGCGTGGGCGTTCCCTCGTCGTCGATGCTCAGCGAGCCGCGGCGATCGGCAATGCTGCCGTCGTCGATCACGGTGACGCCGGGCGCGCCGACCCGCTCGCCGATCCGGCCCGAAAACGCGCTCGTCCCCTTGCGGTTAAAATCGCCCTCAAGCCCGTGCCCCACGGCTTCGTGGAGCAGAATTCCGGGCCAGCCGGGGCCGAGCAGCACGGTCATCTCGCCCGCGGGCGCGGCGACGCTGTCGAGGTTGGCGAGCGCCTGCGCCAGCGCCGTATCGATCGCCCGATTCCAGGTCACGGGTTCGAACAGCCGGTCGTAGAGCCAGCGCCCGCCGATCCCGAAGCTGCCCGTTTCGCGGCGCCCGTCGCGCTCCGCGACGATGCTGACGTTGAGGCGGACGAGGGGCCGGATATCGTGCGCAACGAAGCCATCGGCGCGGACGATCTCGACCACCGACCAGCTGCCCGACAGCGAGGCCGAGACTTGCGCCACGCGCGGATCGCGCGCGCGCGCTGCGGCATCGATCGTCTCGAGCAGCTTGACCTTTTCGGCAAACGGGATCGCATCGAGCGGCGAGGCATCGGTGTAGAGATGCTGGTTGGATTTGCGCGGCGGTGGCGCGGGCGCGGCGGTGGCGGGATCAAGCAGCGTCAGCGTTTCCGCGGCGCGGCGGATGGCATCGCGCGAGATATCGTTGGCATGCGCAAACCCGGTCATCTCGCCCGAAACACCGCGCAACCCGAATCCGGCATCGCGCGAATAATCGGCGGTCTTAAGCCGTCCGTCGTCGAACCCGAAGCTCTCCGAGGCGACGAACTGGAGGTAAAGCTCGCCATCGTCGCATTTCGCCAAAGCATCGGCGGTGAGCCGCTGGGCCTCTTCGGGCGAGAGTTTGTCAGAGGCGTAGAGCAGCGAGCGGGGGTCGAGTGCGGTCATGCGAGGGATATAGGGAGCAACTCGCGAACCCCAAAACCAATTTGATCGCGCTTACTTGCTTACCCGCTCGGGCATGATGTCGCCGGGCTCAAGCTCGTCGTTCGCCCGCTCTGCCGGTCCGCCTTTGAGGACGAATCTACGGTCGCAGTACCCGCAATCGACGTAGCCTTTTTCGTCGATCTCCAGCCACACGCGCGGGTGTCCGAGCGCGGGGGCGATATCGGTGGCGCCGTCGCATTTGACGCGGGCGGTTGCGACGAGGACGGTTTCGGGGGGCGGAATCATAGTTCGCGGTTAGCAGCGGCATCTCGCGCAGCCAAGCCCACACGCGCCAATAGGGTTTACGCGGGCGCGCGGTTCAGGCAGTCGCCAACCCATGGACACCGGCCCCGCAATTTCGATCCGCAATCTCGTCAAGCGCTATGCCGGGTTCAAGGGCCAGCCGGGCAAGCTGGCGCTCGACGATGTCAGCTTCGATGTGCCCCAGGGCCAGATCTTCGGGTTGCTCGGCCCCAACGGCGCGGGCAAATCGACGCTGATCAACATCCTGGCGGGGATGGTCGACAAGACCGGCGGCAGCGCCGAAATCTGGGGCTTCGATATCGACCGCGAGCGCAAGAACGCCAAGGCGGCGATCGGCATCGTCCCGCAGGAAATCGTGTTCGATCCGTTCTTCA
>JANMQW010000103.1:0-1700 GCA_031370725.1 Novosphingobium sp. | reverse complement strand
TTGGCGGCCCATTCTACAAGCTCGAGCGGGGTCGAAAACGCCGAATGCGCGGCAGGCGAGATACAGTCCTTGCCCACGGTGACCCCGCGCGCTTCGGCGATCTCGGCGGTCACCTTGGCGCCGGGAAGCACACCGCCGTGGCCCGGCTTGGCCCCTTGGCTGAGCTTGATCTCGATCATCTTGACCTGATCGTCCTGCGCGGTCGCTTCGAACCGTGCCGAATCGAAACCGCCCTTGTCGTCGCAACAACCGAAATAGCCGCTGCCGATTTCCCATACCAGGTCGCCGCCGTGGGCGCGGTGGTGGTGCGACAATCCGCCTTCGCCAGTATCGTGGTAGAACCCGCCGAGCCTGGCGCCCTTGTTGAGCGCCATGATCGCGTTGGCCGAAAGCGCCCCAAAGCTCATTGCCGAGATATTCAGCAGCGACGCCTCGTAAGGCTTGGCACACTGCGGCCCCCCGACCTTGATTCGCCATGTCTCGGGCGCCTTGGCATTGGGCGCGATCGAGT
The DNA here is from genome assembly GCA_031370725.1 of Novosphingobium sp. Taxonomy (GTDB): domain Bacteria; phylum Pseudomonadota; class Alphaproteobacteria; order Sphingomonadales; family Sphingomonadaceae; genus Novosphingobium. The sequence goes on along the minus strand of JANMQW010000103.1, from coordinate 1,189 downwards.
GGCCGAGCCATTCGTATTCGTCCGAATAGACGTCGAGTTCGGTGCCGAACGGATGCGCGTCGAGCTGACCCTTGGCGCGGGCATAGACCAGCGCGCGCTCGTCGTGGTTGAACGGCCGCCCGTCGAGGTCGCCCTCGACAATGTAGGATCGCAGGAACGGGCGCAGGTCCTCCATGATCCACCGCACCCGCCCGACCAGCGGATAGTTGCGCCGCAAGGTGTGGCGGGTCTGCAAGAAATCCACCGCGGCGATGGCCACCAGCGGAACCACCAGCCATAATCCCCAGTGAGCGGTGGGCCAGACGAGGCACACGACCAGCAACGCAATCAGCCCAAGCGGGATCGCAAACCGGCCCACCCCGGTAAATTCGCCGCTCAGCCGTTTGGCGCCGATCATCGCGTCAGGCCAGATGCTGGGCGAAGAAATCGCGCGTGCGCTGGTCGGCCAGCCTGGCTCCAGCCTCGTCGCGGCGGTCGCCCATCTCTGCGGCGAATCCGTGGTCGAGCCCGTGATAGTCGTGCAGCGCAACTTTGGGGTGGCTGCCCAACCCGTCGTGAATCGCCTTTTGCGCTTCGGGCCCGACGAAGTGGTCGGCGGTCGGGATGTGGAGCATCAGCGGTTTGGCGATCGCGTGGCTTTCGCCCAGCATCTGATCGATCATAACGCCATAATATCCGACCGAAGCCGAGATATCGGTGCGCGCCGCGGCCATGTAGGCGAGCCGTCCGCCCAGGCAGAACCCGACCAGCCCCACTTTGGCGCAGCCTTCGCTGCGGCGCAGATGGTGGATCGCGGCTTCGATGTCCTCCACCCCTGCATCGGCATCGTATTGCTGGAAATAACCAAACGCCTGCTGGAGCTGTGCGGGCACATCAGGGTCGAGCTGAACCCCGGGGGCAAAGCGCCAGAAGATGTCGGGGGCGAGCGCGAGATAGCCTTGCTGGGCCCAATCATCGCACTTGTGGCGGATGCCCGCGTTGACCCCGAAAATCTCGGGCACGACGATGATTGCGGCTTTGGGTGCATCGGCTGGCCGGGCGACATAGACGGGAATCTCGCCTGCGCCATCGAGTGCGGGAATCGCGGTCATGTCGCCCATCGCCAGATCCTTTTCGAAGCCAGGTTCGTCGGCGAGCCTAGGCGGGGTACGTGGACTTTGCCAAGGCTGTGTGACAGGCTGCGCACCGC
>JANMQW010000082.1:0-2011 GCA_031370725.1 Novosphingobium sp. | reverse complement strand
CGTGGTCGGCAAGCACCTGATGAAACTGGCCGCCGACAATATGCTGCGCACCACAATGGAACTGGGCGGGCACGGCCCGGTGCTGGTGTTCGACGATGTCGATGTCGGCAAAGTGCTCGATACGGTGGTGGCGCAGAAATACCGCAACGCCGGCCAGGTCTGCGTTTCGCCGACCCGGTTCATCGTCGACGAACGGGTGTTCCCCCAGTTTCGCGACGGCTTTGTCGAGCGCGCCAAGACGGTCAAGGTCGGCAACGGGCTGGCTGACGACACCCAGATGGGTCCGATGGCCAACCCGCGCCGCCCCGAGGCGATGGACCGGCTGATCGGCGAAGCGAAGGCCAACGGCGGCACGCTCCACATTGGCGGCGAGAGGCCAAAACAACTTGGCGGCTCCAACCAGGGGTTCTTCTACGCCCCCTCGGTCCTGTCCGAAGTGCCGCTCGAAGCCGCGATCATGAACGAAGAGCCGTTCGGCCCGGTGGCGATTATCAACCCGTTCAAGGGCGAAGAGGCGATGATCGCCGAAGCCAATCGCCTGCCCTACGGGCTCTCCGCCTATGCCTGGACCGCCGACGCCGCCCGCCAGCGCCGCCTCGGCCGCGAACTGGAAGCAGGCATGGTGGGGATCAACACCAACGTGATCGGCGGCGGCGATTCGCCGTTCGGCGGGGTTAAGTGGTCGGGCCACGGCAGCGAAGACGGACTCGAAGGCGTGCTCGCCTGCATGGTGACGAAGGCGGTGCATGAGGGCTGAAAAACTGACCGACCGAGGCCAGTCAGTTTTTCAGTGAGTGGACCTCAACGGTTGCACGCGAGATCATCCGACGTCAGCCCCAGGCCACATCTCGATGGGTAAATGGTCTCACAGACGTTATTGTTTAGGCGTACCCTGAAAACGGATTTTTGACCAAAAAGCCCCTGTCTCGCACTTTGGCGGTTTAGAGCAGGGGGCAAATCGCTCTGCCCCCTCACCCTCACCCCACCGTCGCCTTGGCGATCTTGCCCGGCGCGCGCGGCGGCTCGCCCTTGGGCAGCGCGTCGACCACTTCCATCCCGCTTTCGACCACGCCCCACACGGTGTACTGCTTGTCGAGGAAGCGGGCGTCATCCAGGCAGATGAAGAACTGACTGTTGGCGCTGTTGGGATCCTGCGTGCGGGCCATCGAGCAGACGCCGCGGGTGTGCGGTTCGGCGCTGAATTCCTGCGCCAGGTTTGGCTTCTTCGATCCACTCATCCCGGTGCCGGTGGGATCGCCGCCCTGCGCCATGAAGCCGTCGATCACGCGGTGGAACACCACCCCGTCGTAGAACCCTTCGCTCGTCAGCTCCTTGATCCGCGCGACGTGGCCGGGGGCCAGATCGGGGCGCAGGCGGATGACCACGTCACCGCCGTTGCCGTTGCCGTTGTCGAGAGTGAGGGTGAGCGTTTCTTCAGCCATGAATTCGATCCTTTCGGGTTGCGCGGGCCGATATAGGCAGTCGCGCCCGGTTGTCACGCCCGGCGCGCGCATCGCCGGTTGCTTTATCGCCCCGCCTGCCTAGACCTCCGCCGCGATGGAGCGCGAGGGCGAACAGCTTGATCCCCACGCGGGCGAGCCGCTGCCCGCAAGCGATGCCGCGCGCCTTGCCCAAAGCCTCGATGCTGAAGAAAACACGCTTCGCCCTGATTTCGTCCGGCGGGTTGCCGATGCGGTCGAGGCGGGCGATCGCGACGCGGTCTATGCGCTGGTCGAGCCGCTCCACCCCGCCGACATTGCCGACTTGTTCGAACTGCTCGACGAAGACGACCGCCCGCTCCTCGCCACTTTGATCTCCGACCTGATGGGCGGCGAGGTGCTCGCCGAGCTCAACGATCACGTCCGCGAACTGCTGGTCGAAGCGCTGCCCGCGGGAACCGTTGCCGACCTTGCCGAGCAGATGGAGACCGACGACGCGGTCGCCCTGATCGAGGACCTCGACGAGGACGACCAGCAGGCGGTGCTCGCCGAAATGGAGCCCGAGGACCGCG
>JANMQW010000080.1:0-11205 GCA_031370725.1 Novosphingobium sp. | reverse complement strand
CCACGCGAGATCGAGCGAGGCGGCACCGAAGCGGCGGATGCCCGCGACTTGCGGACCGATGACATTGGCCACCGCAATCCAATCGGCAAAGCTGCCGTGGCCGCCAAACGGGATGCCCGTTGCGACCAGCGCATCGTCGAGCCGGCGCCGCGCCGAGACTCGCAGGCGCTTGTCCTGAAGCCACGCGCCACGGTTTTTTTCGGCCCAGAAGCTCTCGTCGGTAATCGGCTGATAGACTAGCCCGGCAATGACGTCGCCCCAGCCCGATCCGTCGGGCTTGGCCTCCTGTGCGGCGATCGAGATCGCAAAGTGGGGCATGCCGTGGAGAAAGTTGCTGGTTCCATCGAGCGGATCGACCACCCAGCGCGGCTTGCCCTCGGTACCCGAAATTTCGCCCGCCTCTTCCAGCAGGAAACCCCAGTCGGGGCGCGCCTGCCGCAGTTCGTCATAGATCGTGCGCTCGGCGGCTTGATCGGCTTTCGACACGAAATCCGACGGCCCCTTGCGGCTGACCTGAAGGTGCTCGACCTCGCCGAAATCGCGGCGCAGGCGCTGACCGGCCTTGCGGGCCGCCTTTTCCATCACGCGAATCAGGCCTGAAACGACTGCCATGGTCTGCTCAGCTCACCTTGCCGACGTAGGTGCGCTCATACACGTCGACCACGATCCGGGTGCCGCTGCCGATATGTGGCGGCACCATCACGCGCACGCCGTTGTCGAGCAGCGCGGGCTTGAAGCTGGACGACGCGGTCTGGCCTTTAACCACCGCGTCGGCCTCGACGATCGTGGCCTCGACCTGGTCGGGCAACTGGACCGAGATCGGGCGGTCCTCCCACATTTCCAGGCTCACCTCCATCCCGTCCTGAAGGAACGCCGCGGCGTCGCCCAACAGGTCGGCGGGAAGCTCGATCTGGTCGTAATTGTCCTTGTCCATGAACACCAGGCTGTCGCCCTCGGCGTAGAGGTACTGAAATTCCTTGGTGTCGAGCCGGACGCGTTCGACGTTGTCCTGGCTGCGGAAGCGGACATTGGTCTTGCGCCCGTCGATCAGGTTTTTCATCTCGACCTGCATGAACGCCCCGCCTTTGCCCGGCTGGGTGTGCTGGGTCTTGGCGACCTTCCAGATGCCCTTTTCATATTCGAGAATGTTGCCGGGACGAATGTCCACGCCGGAGATTTTCATGGTGGAAAGAGCCCTGTGAGGTAATGCGTTGGGAAAGTGCAGTCGGGCGCAGCCCCTAGCCGAGCGGGTGCGGCGGGGCAAGCAGGGTGGCGAAGCGCGCTGGGTGGTGGTATGTTGCGCAGCTTGTAGGAGTGGCAACGGTCCGCAGCCATTCAGCGTGGTGTGGAGATTGGACGGGTGGTTCGCGATTACCTGATGCTGGTTCCGATCATGCTTTGCGCCGCCGCTCCGCTCGCTGCGAAGCCTGGTCCGCTCGCAACGCTGATGCTTGGCCACTACATCTGCGAGCGCCCGACCGCACCGGGGTCGCAAGCCGCAGTTACCGATCCGGCCGCTAGCTTTGAAGTTACCACTGCCTCGCGTTATGTTGCTACCGACGGGACGCGCGGCACTTACCTTCTGACCGGGGATACGGTCGAAATGACATCCGGCGTGCTCACCGGGACCAGGCTGATACGTCTGCACGAGAGTTTTTTGCGGGTGCTTGGTCCCGATGGCATACCGAGCCGCACCCGCTGCGTACTGAGCCGGAGCGCGGATCCGCAATAGTGGCCCCCCCTATTGCCGCCTGAGCAGAGGATAAGGGTTTAGCGACACGATGTGCTGCCACCAGCCGCCGCCCGGCCCGCTTTGCTGGATTTCAAAATGGAGATGCGGCGCGTCGGGGCTGGCGTCGCCAGTCGATCCAACCGTGCCGAGCAGCTGGCCCTGACGCACAGTCTGACGCTCGGCGAGCCCCGGCGCATACGTATCGAGGTGGGCATAGTAGTAGATTAACGTGCGTTCGGGCGATCGAATGTAAACCGTGTTGCCGCCCAGCCCCGAAACGAACAACTTCTCGACCTGTCCCGCTGCCGCTGCAATAACAGGCGTGCCCCGCGGGGCCAGAATGTCGATCGCGTTATGCGCGCGCGCGCCGCCTTCGCGCGACTGGGTAAAGGTATCGACTAACTGTCCGCGCTGCACCCCGGCGACCGGGATCAGCAGGCGCGGGACACTGACAGGGACGACATCGGCAGAAGCCAGCGTTGGCTGCGAACCGGTCCAACCTTTTGCCGGCTCGCGTGCTTCGCCCGATGCTCCCGCGAAATCACCCGTCTGCCGCATCCGTTCGAACAGGATTGCCCCTCCGATCAGCCACGCAGCCGACGTGACCAGAACTGTGGTCGAGATGATCTTCGCGGTGTGGCGCCAATTGTTCATCGGGTCACGCCACGAAGCTGACCTTGGTCGAGCCTGAAACCATTTGCGCCAGCCGCGCGACATCCCAGTTGGTCAGCCGCACGCAGCCGTGGCTTTCCGCGCGACCGATCGTTTCGGGTTCCGGGGTCCCGTGGATGCCATAATGCTCTTTCGACAAGTCGATCCAGGTCACCCCGACCGGGCCGTTCGGTCCCGGTGGGAGCAAGGCTTTCTCATCATCCGCCTTGGCATCCCAGAACAGGTCCGGGTTGAAATGGAAGGGCGGGTTTTTGCTGACGCCCAGAATCTTCCAATCACCCAGCGGCAGCGGATCGTGGGTCGAACCCATCGTCGCGGTGAACGCCGCGATCAGCTTGCCCGCAGTGTTGTAGGCGAGCAGCGTACCGGCCGATTTGTCGACCACGATCTTGTCGGCCTTGGGCTGTTCGCTGCCCACGCCCAGCATTGTCAGCGTCGCCAGCCAAGCGCCATCCTTGACGTTCGCGGGGTCGATCTGGTCTGCTCCGACGTTGGGTACGCGGACTTGCTGACCGGAGCGGAAGTAAGAGACCGGACCGGGCTGCGGGGTGAATACCGCGCCACTGGCGGTGGAAGTCGGTGTCGGGGTCACGGCAGCGCTGAGGGTAGGCGCGGCGTTGGCAGAACCTGGTTGAACTGGATTCAAATCCTTGAGCACCACTACAGTGGTATGGAAGCGTTCAGCCAGTTTCTCATCAAGCGACTGGTATCCCAGCCCCTGCATCTTCGCTTTGTCCTGCGGGTCCTTGGGGGTCGCGTAGAACGGCCCTGCCGCGAAAACGTCAGGGATGGCCACGACGCGTGTCGCCGGGATATTCGACCACTGACCCAGCGCCTGCTTGGTCGCTTCGTCCAACACGCCAGTCTGTTTCATGTTGTTGGCGAGCTGAAACCCCTTGAGCGCGTTGCGCGTCGACAGCCCCATCGCCCCATCGACAACGCCGGGGGTGAACCCCAACCGATCAAGCACGACCTGCGCTTGCATTTCCGGGCGTGGTTTGTCGTCGGTCTGCGCCGGATCGATCGGCGCGCTGCCCATCGGATCATGGCTGATCATTGCGTCCGGGGCATAAGCTGCGGGAGTGGCCTGAGCAGTCGGCACACCGACTTGCGCCTGCTCACCCCCCTTGTCGCGATCGGTTCCGTTCAGCCCGCAGGCGGCGAGCGCGAGAACGAGCGGCGAGGCTAGCAAAAGGTGGCGCATGAACAATCCCGGACAAGAGCATGGTGTGCGTTCAACGAACGAAGCGGCGCTTGGGTCCGCGCCGATCTTTTCGCGCCAGTCAGGCGTCGGCGATGGCCTTGAGGAAAGCGGCGACGGCGGTGGCCTCGTCGCCTCCCCAAACTGCGTGGCTGACTGCCAGGAAATCCGCGCCCGCAGCAACCAGCGGCGCGCAGTTGGCGGGGGTGATCCCGCCGATGGCGACGCTTGGCACCTCGAACACCGCGGACCAGAATTCGAGCAACTCAAGGTCGGCGCGATGTTCGCTGACTTTGGTTTCGCTCGGGAAGAAGGTACCGAACGCGACGTAGTCCGCCCCCGCCTCGCCCGCCTGCATCGCAAGGTGGCGGCTGGCGTGGCAGGTTACCCCGATTTGAGCCTCGCGGCCAAGGCGTTCGCGTGCCTCGGCTACCAGCCCGTCTTGCTGCCCCAGATGCACCCCATCCGCGCCCAGTCGCCTGGCCAGCGCGATGCTGTCGTTGACGATGAATGCGCAGTCGGCGTCCCCGCAGGTCCGCTGGAGCGGCTCGGCGAGCCGGGCCGCCTCGTGCTCATCGACCCCTTTGACCCGGAACTGGAATGCCGCAACCATTCCCGCCCCGAGCGCACGCGCAAGCCGTTCGGGGAATGGGCCGCTGACGTCGAGCGGCGAGATCAGGTAAAGCTGGCAAGGGAGGTCGGGCATGATCCGCGGGCCTCTATCGCTGTCGCGCCGCCGAGCCAAGCATTCCGGAACGGTTCATGCGCATCGATCATTGTGCCCGGCATGAAACCAACCCTTATCCTGCTCGCCCCGCTGGCGCTGGTCGGCTGCGTAACCCCGGGTACCCCGGTGCCTTCGTCGGGCGATAGTGGCCTCGTCTACGCCCGCATGGGCGAGACGGTTACGGTCGGCGGACCACGCGTGACCCCGCTTGCGCTGATCGAGGACAGCCGGTGTCCCCAAGGCGTTCAGTGTGTCTGGGCCGGAAGGGTGCGGATCAGCGCGACGATCTCCACGCCAACCATGAAGCTGACCCGCGAGCTGACCCTCGGCGAACCCTTCGCGGTTGCCGACGGCACGCTCACGCTCGCCGAAGTCCAGCCATCAAAGTCCAGGGATGTGTCTACCCCGCCGGGTGCATATCGCTTTGGATTTCGCTTTAACGGCGGGTTCTAAGTCAGCGATGCCGCATGAATTTCGTCGATCGCGGTTCCAAGCGAGCCCGAAAACTCGTCATCGCTCATCGGATGACGCAAGTCGTCGAGCAAGGCACGGCTGAAGCTGGCGATGATCCCGCGGTTCTTGGCCAGCTCGGCGCAAGCTTCGGGCCGGGCATAACCGCCCGACAACGCGACCACCTTGAGCACCCGGGGATGATCGACCAGCGCCTCGTACGTCCCCGGCACGACCGGCAGGCTAAGCTTGAGCATGACCTGCGTGTCGCCGTCCAATCCATCGAGATGCTTGAGGATTTCGCTGCGCATCAGCGTGTCGCACTCGCCGCGGGTGGCGCTCTTGATGTTGATCTCGGGCTCGAGGATCGGCATCATGCCCTTCGCCAAAACCTGACGCCCAACGTCGAACTGCTGCGCGACGATCGCCGCAATACCCGCGGCATTGGCCGAATTGATCACCGAGCGCTCCTTGGTGCCAAAAACGCCCAGCGCCTTGGCCTTATCGAGCAGCGCGCCCAGTTCGGGCATTGGCTTCATCAGCTGGACGCCATCGGCCTCGTCCTCCAGCCCCTTGTCGATCTTGATGAACGGAACCACGCCCTTCTCGATCAGCGCGGTGGGGACCGCCTGGCCGTCCACCTGGCCGTCCATCGTCCGCTCGAACAGGATCGCGCCGAGAACCTTTTCGCCGGTGAAGCACGGCGAGGAAATGATCCGGCTGCGCATGTCGTGAATCAGCGCGTACATCTCCTGCTCGTCGGCCCAGGCTCCTTCGTCGATCCCATAGCCCTTGAGCGCCTTGGGGGTCGATCCACCCGATTGGTCGAGCGCGGCGATAAATCCGTCGCCCTTGCGGACGCGTTCGAGCATTTGATCGTAATTCATTGCAGTCCCTTGTATTTCGAAGCCCACGCGATCAAACGCGCGGACCAATTTTCTTGATGATGGCGGTGAAGCTCAAGACCGGACGCCCGTCGGCAGTTGCGACCCCCCTGACGAAAATCGTCTTGCCCCCGGCGCGGGTTACCTCGCCTCTCGCCTCGATCAATTCACCGACGCGCGCCGAATCGAGAAAATCGCCCGACAGGTTCATCGTCACCGCGTGGCTCTTGCCCAACGCATGCCGGGCGAACGTGAAGATCGCCGAATCCGCGAACGTCATCAGGCAACCGCCGTGCATGAACCCGCCGCCGTTCATATGGCGCAGGTCGGCGCGGAATGCAGCAATTCCGCGTCCATCGGCGTCGAACCGTTCGTAGAATGGTCCGGCGCGCTGCTCGAACGCGTCGCTTTGCCACACGTACCAGCCCTCAAACTCACCCTCGGTGACGCGGACGAGCCGGTCCTCGAACGATACCGCCTGATCCTCGCTCATCGCGTCATCCTTTTGGCAGCCGCCTCCAGCGCTGCGACGCCCGGCAGGGTCTTGCCCTCCATCCACTCGAGGAATGCGCCGCCGGCGGTCGAGACATAACTAAACTTTTCGGCCACTCCGGCATGGTTGAGCGCGGCAACGGTATCGCCCCCGCCCGCCACCGAGACCAGCGAGCCCTCGCGAGTAAGCGCCGCTGCGGTGCGGGCAAGCGCGACCGTGGCGGTATCGAACGGAGGCGTCTCGAACGCGCCCAGCGGACCATTCCAGACCAGCGTTCGGCAGGTCTTTAGCACATCGGCCAACGCCTCGACCGCCTGCGGGCCGATATCGAGGATCATCTCGTCGGCTGCGACTTCGTGGACATTGCTGGTGCGCAAGGACGGTGGGTTGGCGGCAAATTCGCGCGCCACCACAACGTCGTAAGGCAAATGTACGGTGCAGCCCGCTGCGTTAGCGGCGTCGAGGATTGCTTCCGCCGTGTCAGCAAGATCGTGTTCGCACAACGACTTACCGACGTTTACGCCGCGCGCAGCGAGAAAGGTGTTGGCCATCCCGCCGCCGATGATCAGATGATCGACCTTGCCGACCAGGTGGCGCAGCACATCGAGCTTGCTCGAAATCTTCGCCCCTCCGACCACTGCCGCCACCGGATGATCGGGATTGCCGAGCGCCTTCTCGAGCGCTTCGAGCTCGGCCTGCATCGCGCGTCCGGCGTAGGCAGGCAAGACGTGCGCCAAACCCTCGGTCGAAGCGTGCGCGCGGTGAGCGGCCGAAAACGCATCGTTGACATAGACTTGGCCGAGACTGGCGAGTTTCTGGACAAAGCCTGGATCGTTCGCCTCCTCGCCCGGATCGAAGCGGGTGTTTTCGACTACCGCGATCCCACCCTCGGCGAGGTCGGGTTGCTGTCCGGGCTCGACGAATCCGACCGGGCGGCCCAACACCGCGGACAACGCCGACACCACCTGGCGCAGCGAATACTTTGCGTCCGCCGCCCCTTTCGGGCGCCCAAAGTGTGCCAGTACCAGCACCTTCGCGCCGCGATCGGCCAATTCGAGCAGCGTCGGCATCGTCGCGCGCAGGCGCGTGTCATCGCTGACCCGGCCATCGGCCATCGGCACGTTCAGGTCCTCGCGGACCAGCACAGTCTGGCCGCGAACGTCGCCAAGGTCATCGAGAGTCTTGAACGTGGACATCGCAGCAGGCCCTAAAGCAGCCCCGCCATCACCCCCGCGGTATCGACCATGCGGTTGGAGAAGCCCCACTCGTTGTCGTACCAGCTGACCACGCGAACCAGCTTGCCTTCAAGCACGGTGGTCTCAAGGCTGTCGATGGTCGAGCTGGCCGGGCAGTGGTTGTAGTCGATCGAGACCAGCGGCTCCTCGCTATAGGCCAAAATGCCTTTGAGCGGGCCATCGGCGGCGGCTTTGAGCGCAGCGTTGATCTCTTCGACGGTGGTATCGCGGCTAGGAGTAAAGGTCAGATCAACCAGGCTGACGTTGGGGGTCGGCACACGGATCGCCGAGCCATCGAGCTTGCCCTTCAGTTCGGGCAAGACTTCGGCCACCGCGCGCGCCGCACCGGTGGTGGTCGGGATCATGCTCATCCCGGCAGCGCGGGCGCGGCGCGGGTCAGAGTGGATCTGGTCGAGGATCTTCTGATCGTTGGTATAGGCGTGGATCGTGGTCATAGCCCCCGCTCGATGCCCACCGCCTCGTGGACGACTTTTGCCAAAGGCGCGAGGCAGTTGGTGGTGCAGCTGGCGTTGGAAACGATCGTATCTGTAGCGGTCAAAACCTGGTGGTTCACGCCGTAAACCACGGTCTTGTCGACGCCTTTGGCCGGAGCCGAGATCAGCACTCTGGCCGCGCCGGCCTCGATGTGCTTCTGCGCGCTGGCTCGATCGGTGAAGAAACCGGTACATTCGAGCGCGATCTGGATGCCGTGCGCCTTGTGCGGCAAGTTTGCCGGATCGCGCTCGGCGGTGACGAGGATACGCTTGCCATCGACCACGATCGCATCGCCATCGACCGAGACTTCGCCCGGGAACGGCCCATGGACGCTATCGCGCTTGAACAGCAGGGCGTTGGCCTGCGCATCGGCGAGATCGTTGATCGAGACGAGTTCGAGCCCGCAATCGGGGCGTTCGAGAATGGCGCGCGCGACCAGACGACCAATGCGCCCGAAACCGTTGATTGCAACCTTGGTTGCCATGCGAATTACTCCTTCTAGGCTTCTAATTTCGCGAGAATTTTCGGCAAGATCGCCTCGACCGTAAAGCCGAAGTGGGCAAACAAGTCCCTGGCTGGGGCAGAGGCGCCGTAGCTATCGATCCCGATGCGCAAGCCGCCTGGCATCGTGTAGCGTTCCCAGCCGAAGGTGGTTCCAGCCTCGATCGACACGCGCAGCACATCCGCCTGCATCAGTTCGTCGCGATAAGCGGCGTCTTGGGCCTCGAACAGCTCCCAACTCGGCATTGAGACCACATCAGCGCCGATCCCTTGCGCTTCGAGCGCCGCGGCGACATCGACCGCCAGTGCCACCTCGGAACCAGTCGCAATCACGATCACCTTGCGCGGCGTCGTCGCGGCAGCGAGCCGGTACGCGCCCTTTGCGCTGAGGTTCCCACTCGCCCCACGTGGCTGCGCGGGCAAGTTCTGGCGGGTGAGCGCGAGCAGCGATGGGCCGTGCGCGTTCTCCAGCGCCAGCTGCCAGCACTCCGCCGTTTCAAGCGCGTCGGCGGGGCGGAACACTGTCAGCCCGGGCATCGCACGCAGCGATGCGACATGCTCGATCGGCTGGTGGGTCGGTCCATCTTCGCCGAGCCCGATGCTGTCGTGGGTCATCACATAAACCACCCGCGCGCGTTGCAGCGCGGACATGCGGATGGCGTTGCGGCAATAGTCGCTGAACACGAGGAAGGTGCCGCCATAGGGGATCACTCCACCGTGCAACGCCATCCCGTTCATCGCCGCAGCCATCCCGAATTCACGGATGCCATAGTAAATATACCGGCCGGAATAATCTTGAGCGGTCAATGGCTTTGTTGACGATGTTTTGGTATTGTTCGAACCCGTCAAATCGGCCGATCCGCCGATCATCGCGGGGACGTCGGTGGTCAGAACCTGGAGCGCATTCTCGCTGGACTTGCGGGTGGCCAGGGTCGGTTGGTCGGAGGCGATCTTGGTCAGATATTCGCCGAATCCGGTCAGCAGTGGGAGCTCGCCCAACATCTGCGCGGTGAACGCCGCCGCCTTTTCCGATGCGGCCAGCCGTCCGCGCCAATCGACATGGGCGCCCTGCCCCTGCGTGCCCGCCAGCTTCCAATACGCTGAAATATCGGCGGGAATTTCAAACGGAGGTGAAGTCCAGCCCAGCGTCACGCGCGCTGCGGCGATCTCGTTCGCACCCAATGGCGCCCCGTGGACATCGTGGCTGCCCTGCTTGTTGGGCGCGCCCTTCCCGATGATCGTGTGGCAGGCGATCAGCGACGGGCGTGGATCGGCCAGCGCCTCGTCGAAGGCGCGGGCGATATCGGCAAAGTCATGGCCGTCGCACGCCACCACATGCCACCCGCTCGCCCGATAGCGTGCCGCCACATCCTCGCTGGTCGAGAGCGAGGTGGGCCCGTCGATGGTGATGCGGTTGTCATCCCACAGTACGTTGAGCCCGCCGAGCTTGAGGTGCCCGGCAAGCCCGATCGCCTCGTGGTTGAGGCCTTCCATCAGGCACCCGTCGCCCGCGACCACCCAGGTCCGGTGATCGACCAGTTCAGCGCCGAATGTCGCGTTGAGGTGGCGTTCGGCAATCGCCATGCCCACCGCCATCGCCAGCCCCTGCCCCAGCGGCCCGGTGGTGCATTCGACCCCGGCTAGCTCGAAGTTTTCCGGATGCCCGGCGCAGGGGCTGCCGAGTTGGCGGAAATTGCGGATGTCTTCCATCGTCGGGCGTGCATAGCCGGTCAGGTGGAGCAGCGCGTAAAGCAGCATCGAACCATGTCCGGCCGACAGCACGAAGCGGTCGCGATCGGGCCATTTAGGATCGGCGGGATCGTGGCGGAGATATTTTGTCCACAGCACCGTGGCGACATCGGCCATGCCCATCGGCATCCCCGGATGCCCCGAATTGGCGGCCTGCACCGCATCCATGGCGAGGGCGCGGATGGCATTGGCCATGGGGGCGAGCCGGATCGGATCGATGGTCATCGCAAAGGTGCTCGCCTGATTGCGGGATGTCCTCGCCCAAGTGACGCTGCGGCGGGACGATTCGGGCGATCCCTTTGCGCAAGGGGTCCGGGCGCGTCAAGGGACGCAGGCCCGAGCTTTTCCCACAGCCGTGTGCTGTGAAGCGCGCCATAGTGACGTCATGACGTCAGCGCAGTGGTTGTCGTCCGCGTCGATTGTGCTAGCTCTGCACCCGCAATGGATACCAGTAAGATAGACCAGGCGCTCGCCCGCCTTAGCACCGCGCTGAATCGCGCCGAGTCTGCGGCGCAGGCGCTGCCCTCCGGCCCTTCGGTCGATGCAGCCGAATTCGCAGGACTGCGCGATCGTCACGATCAGCTTAAGCAGAGCGTCGCCAGCTCGCTGCGCAAACTCGACGAGATTCTCACTGGAATGCCGCAATGAGCAACGTCAGCCTCGAGATCGGCGGCCGCCAGTACAGCGTTGCCTCGGCCGATGGCGAAGAAGAGCACGTCGCGCAGCTTGGACGCCGGATCGACGAAAAACTGCGCGCAATGGGCGGGGCCGGCGGGCAGAGCGAGAGCCGGATGCTGCTGTTCGCCGCGCTGCTTTTGGCCGACGAAATCCATGAGATGACCGTGCGCGGTGGCGCCCCTGCCCCGGCAGACGACGGCCCGGCGCTGGCAAAAATCGCCGAGAGTATCGATGCGGCGGCGCTGCGGATCGAAAATCTTGCCACGCACCTTGAGCAGGCCGCCCGCTAGGCCTACATTGGTCGCGACGGGACTGCCCGGTACGAACCGATCGATATCCCTGAGGCTATAAGTAAATCCAAAGGGGGCTGTCCCTGGTCTGGCCACTC
>JANMQW010000045.1:0-3943 GCA_031370725.1 Novosphingobium sp. | reverse complement strand
TGGAGCATCAGCCGGTCAAGGTCATGGCGATGGAGGGGCACTTTCAGAGCCATCCCAAGGGTGCCCCGCTGATCCTGTTCGGCTGGCCCGATCAGGACGCGCAAACGGTGCGCTATGCGATCGAACTGCCCAAAGCCTCGTCACTGGTCCTCAAGCATGATCCGGACGCGCCCTTGAAGGGCCTCGACACCGTTCCGCGCGCCAATCAACCCCCGGTAGCGATCGTGTTCTGGTCGTTCCGGATTATGGTCGGGTTGGGCTTTGCGATCTTCGGGCTGGGACTGTGGAGCCTGCTTGCGCGCGTGCGCGGGCGATTGTTCGACTGGCGCGGGCTGCACTGGGCAGCGCTGGCGCTGGGACCCGCAGGGTTCGTCGCGGTGATCGCGGGGTGGGTGACCACCGAAGTCGGGCGCCAGCCGTGGACGATCACCGGCCTTCTACGCACCACGCAAAGCGCCAGCCCGCTGGGTACGCCCGCGGTCGCCGCCTCGCTCGCTGCGTTCGCCGTCGTCTATTTCGCGGTGTTCGGGTTCGGGATCTGGTACATCCTGCGGCTGATGTCCGATCCGCCGCAACCGCACGAGAAGCCGTTGGAAGAGACCATCGGCGCGGCCCCGCTCGGCGGGCTCCAAGCGGGCGGTCATGCGCTCCACGCCCGCGACTCTGCTACCAGTGCGGGATCCTGAGCGATGGACATTGTCTTCGATCTGACCACGCTGTGGGCGCTGGTGATCGCTTTTGCAGTGTTCATGTACGTGGTGCTGGATGGGTTTGATCTGGGTATTGGAATGCTGTTGCCTGCGTTGTCCGACGGCGAGGAGCGCGACCAAGCGCTCAATTCGGTGGCCCCGGTGTGGGATGGCAACGAGACCTGGCTGGTACTGGGCGGCGGCGGACTGTTCGCCGCATTCCCGCTGGCTTACGCAATCGTCATGCCCGCGACCTATCCGCTGATCATCGCGATGCTGCTGGCGCTGGTGTTCCGCGGGACCGGATTCGAATTCCGCTGGCGCGACCCCACGCACCGCCGGTTCTGGGACTTCGCGATTACGACGGGATCGTTCGTCGCCGCGTTTTCGCAGGGGATCATTCTGGGCGCGCTGATCCAGGGAGTGAAGGTCTCGGGCCGCGCCTATGGCGGGGGGTGGACCGACTGGCTGAGCCTCTATTCGCTGCTGACCGGGGTTGGGGTGGTCGCCGGCTACATCCTGCTGGGCGCATGCTGGCTGGCGATCAAGACCGAGGGCAAGGCCGAGGCGCACGGCTATCGCTTTGCCCGGCTCGCCACGTTTGCGACCGGCGCGCTGATGGTGGCGGTAAGCCTGGCCACCCCGTTCCTGTTTCCGGCGTACTACCAGCGCTGGTTCACTTCGCCGCTGATCTGGTTCGTTGCGCCGGTGCCGGTGCTGACCGGTGTCGCTTTCCTCGCCCTGCTCCGCGCGCTTGCCACCAAACGGCCGTGGCGCGCTTTTCTAAGCGCGCTGGGCATCTTCGCGTTGGGAATGATCGGCTTGGGAGTGTCAATGTACCCGCACATAGTCCCGCCCTCAGTGACGATCTGGGAAGCCGCCGCGCCGCGCCGCAGCCAGGAGTTCATGATCGTCGGTGTCGCGCTGATCCTGCCGCTGATCCTGGGTTACACCGGTTGGGCCTATTGGGTGTTCCGCGGCAAAGTTGGCACCGATGGCTATCATTGAGCCCCGGCTGGAGCCGCCGAGCGATCAAGCGCCGTTGTGGCGACGGCTGGGCTGGCTGGCGCTGTATTGGGCGGGCGGGGTACTGGTACTAGGGGTAGTTGCGATGATTCTGCGCCGGATCATCCTGTGATTTAGCCAGGCTTGCGCGCGAACCAGATCACGTGGCGCGGGCCCTTGCCGTTGGGGCGGGCGGAAATCGACACTTCGTCGACTTTCAGGCCCGACGATCGCAGACGCCGGGTAAAGCCCGCATCGGGCGCCGCCGACCACACCGCAAGCACCCCGCCCGGGCGCAGCGCTCGCTTGGCTGCGGCGAGCCCGACGGGCGAATAAATTCGGTCGTTGGCGGCGCGGACCAGCCCGTCGGGGCCGTTGTCGACATCGAGCAGGATCGCGTCCCAGCTCGCGGTCACCGCGCCAATCGCGTCGGCCACATCACCCAGCACGACGCTGACCCGCGGATCGTCGAGGCAGCCAGCGGTCAGGTCTGCCATCGGCCCACGAGCCCAGGCGACGATCTCGGGGACGAGTTCGGCGACCGTTACGTGGGCGTGGCCGTCGAGCGCGGCCAGAGCGGCGCGCAAGGTGAAACCCATCCCATACCCGCCGATCAGCAGCCGCGGGGCATTGCGCCCTTCCAGCCGCGCAATCGTCTGCACCGCCAGCGCTTCTTCAGAGCCGCGCATCCGCGTGCTCATCAGTTCGTCGCGCTTGAGCAGGATCATGAAGTCGCGGTCGTGCGAATACAGCCGCAGTTCCTCACCGCCGGGGATTTGCGCATTCGCCAGGCATTGCCGGGTAATCATACAGTCGATCCTTCAACGAAAAGGGGCCGCAGGATTGCTCCCGCGGCCCCGTTCGTTTCGGTCTGCCGAAAGCTCAGTCGTCGCTCTTCAGGAACGCCGGCATGTGATCGGGGTTGCCCCCGCCGCCTTCTCCGCCTTCCGAACGCTCGCGACGCGGACCACGCTCGCCGCCGCCGCCGCCATCGCGACGCGGGCCGCGATCACGATCACCACCACGACCGCCACCGCCGCCACCAGGACGACGATCGCCGCCGCCGCTCGGACGGTCGCCACGCGGTTCGCGCGGCGGGCGGGTGTCTTCGAGCTCGGCACCGGTTTCCTGATCGACGACGCGCATCGACAGGCGAACCTTGCCGCGTGGATCGATCTCGAGGACCTTGACCTTGACCGGCTGGCCTTCGGAAACGACATCGGTAGGCTTCTCGACCCGCTCGTTGCGCATTTCCGAAACGTGGACGAGGCCGTCCTTGCCGCCCATGAAGTTCACGAACGCCCCGAAATCGACAATCGTGACGACCTTGCCGTCATAGACCTTGCCGACTTCGGCTTCCTCGACAATGCCCAGGATCCACGCGCGCGCGGCTTCGATCTGCGCCGGGTCGGACGATGACAGCTTGATCAGCCCCTCGTCGTCGATGTCGACCTTGGCGCCGGTTTCGGCGACGATCTCGCGGATCACCTTGCCGCCGGTGCCGATGACTTCGCGGATCTTCGCCTTGTCGATCTGCATTGTCTCGATCCGCGGCGCGTAATCCGACAGTTCGGTGCGCGAAGAGCCCAGCGCCTTGGTCATCTCGCCCAGGATGTGGGCGCGACCGTCCTTGGCCTGGTTGAGCGCGGCTTCGAAGATCTCACGGGTGATGCCCGCAACCTTTATGTCCATCTGCATCGTGGTGATGCCCTCGGACGTGCCGGCCACCTTGAAGTCCATGTCGCCGAGGTGATCCTCGTCGCCGAGGATGTCGCTGAGCACGGTGAAATCGCTACCTTCCAGGATAAGCCCCATCGCGATGCCCGAAACGGGCCGCGTGATCGGCACGCCCGCGTCCATCATCGACAGCGAACCGCCGCAGATCGTCGCCATCGACGACGATCCGTTGGACTCGGTGATGTCCGACAGAACGCGGATCGTATAGGGGAAGTCTTCCTTGGTCGGCAGCACCGCGCGCAGCGCGCGCCATGCCAGCTTGCCGTGGCCGGTGTCGCGGCGGCTCGGTGCGCCGAAGCGGCCGACCTCGCCCACCGAGTACGGCGGGAAGTTATAGTGGAGCATGAAGTTGGAGTAGGTCAGCCCCTCCAGCCCGTCGATCATCTGCTCGGATTCACGCGTTCCCAGCGTGGTGGTGCAGATCGCCTGCGTCTCGCCGCGGGTGAACAGCGCCGAACCGTGGGTGCGCGGGAGGAAGCCCACAATGGCTTCGATCGGGCGGACCTGCGTGG
>JANMQW010000429.1:0-2428 GCA_031370725.1 Novosphingobium sp. | reverse complement strand
ACCAAGCAGGTGGTGCGCAATTCGTTCCTGTGGTCGGACGACGAGATGTGGGACAAGCAGCAGGCGATCCTCGGCAACCTGTTCGCCACCAACGACGCGCGCGAAGGCGCGACTGCGTTTGCCGAAAAGCGCAAACCCAACTGGACGGGTACGTAATATCGAAACGAAAAAGGCCCCGTGCGAGCGGGGCCTTTTTGGGATGGTGGGCGTAGCAAGGATTGAACTTGCGACCCCTACGATGTCAACATAGTGCTCTACCACTGAGCTATACGCCCGCACCATCTGCGGCTGCCACCGCGGGCAGGGGAGCGCCTTTAACGAGGCTCCCGTTTGCTGGCAAGCGGCTTAGCGCGAGCCGATTGCTGCTTCGCCCCCGAACACCCGCTCGACTTCCAGGACCAGATCCTTGAGGTGGAACGGCTTGGACAGGACCTTGGCCTGCGGTGCCTCACGGTTGGCCTTGAGCGTGACGGCGGCAAACCCGGTGATGAACATCACCTTGGTCGCCGGGCTGATCTCGGCGCAACGCTGGGCCAGCTCGATCCCGTCCATCTCGGGCATCACTATATCCGACAGCAGCAGATCGAAATGCTCGTTCTCAAGATAGGGCAGGGCGTGCGTGCCGCGATCGACCGCAACCACGTCATAGCCGGCGTTCTGAAGCGCACGCGAGAGATACGCGCGCATCGCCTCTTCGTCTTCTGCAACGAGAATCCGGATCATGACTGCCTTTCAAAACCCGCATTGCGGCGGGCGAAGCAGGGTCATAGCGCCGTTCGAGTTAAAATTCTGCCGCCAATTGGCTCGGTACAACCCAAAAATCGTGCGACCCGCTTTGACACGCGCGCCCCACGCGGACAGGGAGCAGGGCAATGGAATCGGTCGCGCCACCTCCCGCCGAATCGTCTTCGACCGGGGGCTCGATGCCGGGAACCGACGGCGATCCGGCGTTCGTGGTCCACGCCAGCCGCGCCTCGCCGATCCCGGTGCTGATCGCGGTCCCTCACGCCGGGCGAACCTATCCGCCCGCGCTCAGCGCCGCGATGCGCGATCCAGCCCGGGCCGCGCTGCGGCTGGAGGACCGGCTGGTCGATGCGCTGGGCGAGGCGGTGGCAGTCGCGACCGGGGCGGCGCTGATTGTCGCCCATGCACCGCGCGCGATGCTCGATCTCAACCGCGCCGCCGACGACATCGACTGGGAGATGATCGCCGGGCGGCCCGTCGGGCGCGTTCCGCATCAATCGCCGGGACGTCGCGCGCGCAGCGGCCTGGGTCTGGTCCCGCGCCGGGTGCCGGGGCTGGGAGAGCTGTGGCGCGGGGGGCTGGATTACAACGAGCTTGAGGCGCGGATCGCCGGTATCCATGTGCCGTACCATGCCCAAGTCGCGGCCGAACTGGCCGAACTGCGCTCCCGCTGGGGCGCAGCCTTGCTGCTCGACCTGCACTCGATGCCCCCGCTGGGCGAGCGGGATGGAGCGAACGCCGCGGCGGAGTACGTGCTGGGTGACCGCTTCGGCGCAACCAGCGACGGCGGGCTGGTCGCCACCGCGTTCGCCTGCCTGGCCGAAGCAGGCGTGCGGGCAGCGCACAATCGTCCGTATGCGGGCGGCTACGCACTGGAACGCCATGCCGCCCCGCGCCGCGGGATCCACGCGCTCCAGTTGGAGGTCGATCGGCGCAGTTACCTCGACGAGGAGTTGCGCGAGCCGGGGCCAGGCTTCGCCGCGACCGTCGAGTTGCTCGTCACCCTCATCCGCCGCCTCGCCGCTGAAGTCGCGTTGTTGGGCAGCGGCACGGCGACGTGGCCGGTGGCGGCGGAATAGGGCAGAGCGCGGTCGGGTTCCGGTACTTGTCGAACAATGCCGAAATCGCCGCCGCCTGACTGGGCCGCGCGGCGATTCCATCGTGGCTTGCCTCGGGCGCTTTGACCAGCGCGGTCGGCACTCCGGCTACCTGCAGCGCGGAATAATACGGCCCCGTCTCACTGACCGGG
Organism: Novosphingobium sp.; assembly: GCA_031370725.1. Taxonomy (GTDB): domain Bacteria; phylum Pseudomonadota; class Alphaproteobacteria; order Sphingomonadales; family Sphingomonadaceae; genus Novosphingobium. The sequence continues at coordinate 435 of JANMQW010000429.1, read as the reverse complement.
GTGGGGTAGTATTATTCCGCGCTGCCGGCTGGCGTGCCCGATCCGAGCCAGCGAACGACCAGTTGCGCGCCGCCTTCATCGCTGGAGATATAGGCGAGGCGGGTTCCAACGGGCGACCAACGCGGCTGGCCATAACGCCCTGCGCCGGTGACCAGCGGGCGCTGCTTGGCCGTCGCGACATCGATCGGCCAGATGCTCGCCCGGTTGCGATTGGTCATCACGTCGTCGGTCTGGCGGACATAGGCGATCTGGCGCCCATCCGGACTGATCTGCGGATCGCGCGCGGCTTCCAGCTTGAACTGGTCGCTGCCGGTGAACGCGGTGACGGGGCCATCGATTGCTTGTGGCGGGGTGGGCTGTGCCAGCGCGGGCAGCGGGGCTAGGATGATGGTAGTGAGGAGCAAGGTGGGTAGACGGCGCATCATGAAGCAGCCC
>JANMQW010000403.1:0-7424 GCA_031370725.1 Novosphingobium sp. | reverse complement strand
GCGCAGTGCGTTGAGGTTGGCGATCGGCCGCGCGCCCATCGTGAACACGTCGCGCAAGATGCCGCCGACCCCGGTCGCCGCGCCCTGATAGGGCTCGATGTAGCTGGGGTGGTTGTGGCTCTCCATCTTGAAGATGCACGCGAGCTTGGTTCCGTCCGGCCCGTCGCCGATATCGATCACCCCGGCGTTCTCGCCCGGCCCGCAGATCACCCATGGGGCTTGGGTGGGCAGTTTCTTGAGGTGGAGGCGGCTGGATTTGTAGCTGCAATGCTCGGACCACATCACCGAGAAGATGCCCAGCTCCAACAGGTTGGGCTCGCGCCCCAGCGCGTGGAGGACGTTGGCGTATTCGTCCTCCGACAGCCCATGGGCGGCGACGACTTCGGGGGTGATATTGGCCATGCCGCGCGCATAGCGGGGGGGCGAGGGCGGGGCTACCCCTTGGCGGGCTCGCCGATGCGAGTCTTCCCCAGCCACCAAGCGGCGAGAGTCGCCACGCCATAGGCGAAGAACGCGAGGTAGGAGGTGGCGGGTGTCACCTCGGCCGCCACCGGGCCGAACCAGTTGATCGCCTGAAGCGCAAGCAGGATCGCTGCGAGGACGATCGCGGGCAAGGCCGGGCCGCGGTTTCGAGAAAGGTAAAAGGCCAGCGCGCCAAACGTCAGCGCCAGCTCGAGCGGCATCTCGACAGCAGGATTATTCCACAGCCCAAGCCCCAGTTTGGGCGGCGATCCTGCAATCGTCAGATCGGGGCGGTGGACCAGCAGATCGAGCAGCCAGTGCGACATCACGACCGCTCCCCCAATTCCCGCTGCAACCCGGTCACGTCGCGCCTGCCAGACCAGCGCGGCAAAAACCAGCGCCCATACCGTGCTGCCCACCAGACTGTGGGTGTAGGGCATATAATAAAGATCCATCGGGTTCATCGCTGTAATCCCGGGCGTGACGCGCATTTTTTCCGCCCCCGTCAGCAGCAGCGCGAAGAAACCCCAATCGACCAGTTGCCCGGCGACGAACAGCGTGGCGAGCTTGGGCGCTCGCGGATGCGTCGCGGCGACAAGGGCGGGGGCGAAGTGTCCGATGAACATGCGATCAACCGAACCGCGAAGCCACCCAGCACCCGACCGCTGCCGCCACCGCGCTCGCAAACGCGCCCCAGGCGATGTCGATCAGCGTGATGTGCACCGGCCAGACCTTCATCGTCGCCTGGTTGGTCAGGTCGTAGGTGGCATAGCAGATCGCGCCGAGCAGCGCGCCGTTGAGCGCTGCCGTGCCGATCCCGCCCTCATGCCCCGCGCGCACGGCGAACCACACCAGCGCGGCGATATAGAGCAGATAGAACGCAATCGCCGGGGCAGGGCGGAAGCTGGGCGCGAGCAGCTCGCCCAATGCGGGGCGATAGAGGTTCTTGCCCGCCCAGCCGAGCCACAGCGCGTCGAGCGCGCCGAATGAAACTCCGGCGGCGATGTATGCAACGATCCACTTCATGTCCCAGTCTCCCCTGTCAGCCAACTTGACCGTGACGCTCCGCCCGGTCAATGCTTGGCATCGCATGACCGACCTACCCGATATCGCCGCCCTGAGCTTTGAAGACGCGCTCAAAGCGCTCGAAGACGTCGTTCGTCGGCTCGAAAGCGGGGACACCCCGCTCGAGGAATCGATCGATTTGTATACCCACGGCAACAGCTTGCGCGCGCATTGCCAGGCCCGGCTCGATGCGGCGCAGGCGCGGATCGAGGCGATCGTGACCGGGGCCGATGGCAAGCCGACCGGACTGCGCCCGTTCGACGACACGGACGACCGGTGAACCTGGTAGTCGCCGACACCGCGCGTGCATCCGGCTTGCGCGAGCCGCTGGAGCGGATCGCGCGCGATATCGATGCGAGCTTCGACGCGCTGCTGCCGGTGCCGGACGATCCGCGCCGCCGCCTGATCGAGGCGATGCGCTATGCCGCGATCGGCGGGGGCAAGCGGCTGCGCCCACTGCTGCTGGTCGCGACTGCAGAAATGCACGCGGTCGATCGCGCTGCCGCAGTCCGCGTGGCGACCGCGATCGAGGCGATCCACATCTATTCGCTGATCCACGACGACCTGCCGTGCATGGACGACGATGCGCTGCGCCACGGCAAGCCGACCGTCCACCGCGCGTTCGACGAGGCGACCGCGGTGCTGGCGGGCGATTCGCTCCACGCGATGGCGTTCGAGATCCTTTCCGATCCGGCGACCAGCGGCGATCCGTTCGTGCGGATCGAACTGTGCCACGCGCTCGCCACCGCCAGCGGGGCCGGGGGCATGGCCGGCGGGCAGATGATGGACATGGTCGCCGAGCACGAGGTGTTCGATCTGCCCACGGTGACTCGGCTCCAGGCGCTCAAGACTGGCGCACTGCTCGCCGCCGCAGTCGAGATGGGCGCGATCCTGGGGCGGGTGCCGGTGGAGGGGCGCCAGCATTTGCGCGGTTTCGCCCGTAACCTGGGGCTGGCCTTCCAGATCGTCGACGACATCCTCGATGCCGAAGGCGACGAATCGGTGGCGGGCAAGGCGCTGCGCAAGGACGCCGACGCGGGCAAGCAGACCTTCCTCTCGCTGCTCGGGCTCGATCGCGCACGCGAACAGGCGACGATGCTGGTCGACCAGGCGATCGGGCAGTTGGCCGGTTGCGGCGAGGAAGCCGACATCCTGCGCGCGGTGGCGCGCTATGTGCTCGAAAGGGATCATTGAGATGGCGACCAAGCCTGTTCCCGCACGCATCGGAGTCTATCCCGGCACATTCGATCCGATCACACTCGGCCACATGGACATCATCGAGCGTGGGGCGAAGCTGGTCGATCGGCTGATCGTCGGGGTCACCACCAACATCGCCAAGTCACCGATGTTTTCCGACGAAGAACGGATCGCGATGGTCAAGCGCGAGGTGGCGGGGCTGGATGGCGACATTCACGTCGTCGGGTTCAATTCGCTGCTGGTCAATTTCGCCGAAAGCCAAGGCGCCGCAACGGTTATTCGCGGCATTCGCGGGGTCACCGACTTTGAATACGAATACCAGCTTACGGGCATGAACCGTCAGCTCAACGACCGGATCGAAACGATCTTCCTGATGGCTGACGTCGCGTTGCAGCCGATCGCCAGCAAGCTGGTCAAGGAAATCGCGATCTACGGCGGCGAGATTGAGAAGTTCGTAACCCCTGCGGTGCGCGACGACGTGACAGAGCGGGTGCGCAAGAAGGGACTGTCGGGGAATAGGTAAGCGGGCTTCGGCTGCCTTATTCATTGCGGGGACAGGCGGTTCGCAGTATCGCGCCGCCGCTCGGGACTAACTTTTCCCGCCCGCTACCCTGATGCCGGAGCTTAATTCACCCATGCGTTTGACCGTGCTGGCCGCTGCCGCTTTCGGCCTGGCCCTGATCGCTTCCCCCATCGCCGCCAAGAAAAAGGAGGCGCTGGTCCCGCCGCCGACCCCGATCGATATGACGATCGATCTCGATCCGAGCCACGATCCCGAGAACGTGCTGGTGCTCGATCTGTCCAACGGCGGCCGGGTGGATATCCGGCTCAAGCCGCAATGGGCGCCCGCGCATGTCGAGCGGGTAAAGACGCTGGCCGCGCAGGGGTTCTACAACGGGGTTATCTTTCACCGCGTGATCGAAGGCTTTATGGCCCAGACCGGCGATCCCACCGGGACCGGGCAGGGCGGATCGCCGCTGCCCGATCTCAAGGCCGAATTCAACGCCGTGCCGCATGTGCGCGGGACCGTCTCGATGGCCCGGACCAACGATCCCGATACCGCCAACAGCCAGTTTTTCGTGATGTTCTATCCGCGTTTCGCGCTGGACAACAAATACACCAACTTCGGCCGGGTGATCTCGGGGATGGATTCCGTCGACGCGATCGTGCGCGGCGAGCCGCCGCAGAACCCGTCCCGTGTCGTCCAGGCTTCTCTCGCCAGCGAGAACAAGCCGCGCCCGGTGATGGCGGCGGCTCCGGTTACGGCGGCAGCGCCTTCGATCGATGAGCTGAACTCTTCGAAATCGAACTAAGCCAAACGTCGCGCACATGCGCGTCGACCTTTTCGATTTCGAACTCCCGCCCGAACGGATCGCGCTGCGTCCGGCGCGGCCGCGCGATGCGGCGCGGATGCTGGTGGTGCGGCCCAATGGGCTGAATGACGCCAATCTAAGCGACTGCGGTGTTAGCGACCTGCCAGGCCTGCTTCGCCGCGGCGATGTGCTGGTGTTCAACGACACCCGTGTGATCCCCGCGCAACTCGAAGGACGGCGGGGTGAGGCCAAAGTCGGGGCGACACTGCACAAGCGGATCGACTTACGCCGCTGGCAGGCATTCATCCGCAACGGCAGGCGGCTGCGCGAAGGCGATGCGATCGACTTCGGCGAGGGGGTGAGCGCCACTGCTGAAACGCGCCACCCCGACGGCTCATGGACCCTCGCGTTCGCTGGCGACGAGCCGGTCGAAGTCCTCCTCGAACGCGCCGGGCGGATGCCGCTGCCGCCGTACATCGCGGGCAAACGTCAGACCGACGCGGCCGACCAGACCGACTACCAGACGATCTTCGCGCGCGAGGATGGCGCGGTCGCCGCGCCCACCGCGGCTTTGCACTTCACCCCGGCGCTGCTCGACGCGCTCGACTCTGCGGGCATCGCCCGCGAAACGCTGACGCTGCATGTCGGCGCAGGGACGTTCTTGCCGGTCAAGGCCGACGACACCGATACACATGCGATGCACGCCGAATGGGGACAGATCGACGTTGCCACCGCCGCCCGGCTCAACGCCGCACGCGCCAGCGGGGGTCGGCTGATAGCGGTCGGCACCACCAGCTTGCGCTTACTAGAGAGCGCCACTGGCGAAGATGGTTTGATCCAAGCGTTCGCGGACGACACCGCGATCTTCATCACGCCCGGCTATCGGTTCCGCGCCATCGACGGATTGATGACCAACTTCCACTTGCCGCGCTCGACGCTGTTCATGCTGGTCTCGGCGCTGATGGGGCTGGAGGCGATGCGCGGCGCCTATGCCCACGCGATCGCCGCCGAATATCGCTTTTACAGCTACGGCGATGCATCGCTGTTGCTGCCGGGCGGGTAGGGCATGATCAGTGTACCGTCGGGCGCTGCTGTAAAGCTGGTCTGGGTGGGATAGGCAAACTCAATGCCGTTTGCTGCAAAAACGCGCAGGATGGCAATCCCGACTGCCTGAAATGCCGACTTGGCTTCGGGAATTTCGGGGACCTGCGCATCGAACACAAGTTCGTAGTCAAGCGAGCTGGGGCCGAACCCAATGAAGCTGGCGCGGACGAACCGCTGCTGCGCGTTTTCCACCGCAGCCTTCAGCAATTCCGGAACGCGCTCGGCCGCGTCCGCGTCAAGCTGGTAGACTACCCCCAGCTTGAGCATCATGCGGTGATAAGTCCGGCCTGCGTAGTTGGTTACTTCCTGTTCGAGCAGCTTGGCGTTGGCGATGATCCGCAGATCGCCGGATGCAGAGCGGATGCGCGTCGACTTTAGACCGATCCGCTCGACGGCGCCGGTGATCGGGCCTTCCTTGCCCTGATAGACGATCGTGTCGCCGACCCGAAAAGGCTTGTCGAACAAGATTGAGAGCGCCGCGAACAGATCCCCGAAGATGCCCTGCGCGGCCAGCCCGATGGCGATCCCGCCCACGCCCAACCCGGCGACAAGCCCGGTGACGTTGACCCCCAGGTTGTCGAGCACGAAGATCGTGGCAACCGCGAACACCGCAAAACTCACCAGCAGGCGGATGATCGCCATCGCGCTGGTCAGGCTCGAATCCTCGCCATTGTGGCCCGCGCGGTGCTCGATGAGGCCTAGCGCGAAAGTCCTTATCCAGACCGCTGCCTGGAATGTTGCGGCGATTACGAACACGAACGAGATCGTCTGTGCGACAACCTCGGGCGCGTTGGCATAGCCATTAACCAGCCGTGCGGCGAGCGCGACCAGAAACCATAGCCGGGTGCGGCGGATGATCGATCCGATCAGTGCGGACCATGTATGCCTGTTCTCAAGTTGTGCGGCTCCGCCCAGCCGCGTCGCAGCGCGCAGCAGCAGTCCTTTGATCCCCGTGAACAGCAGCACGAGCAATGCGCCGATGGCGACCGCCAGCGCGATCCGCAGAGCGTGGCCTTGGAGCCAGGCAATGGTGTCGAGATACAGCGTGTCGAGTTCGGTCATCCGCGCCCTATCGGGAATTTCGCCGGATGGCTCAAGGGCAGGGGGCATCCTGGGCGAGCGCGGCGGCAGCGACCGTCGCCGCGATCAGAGCTTCGTCGTGGGGCACGCGACCGTCGAGGATCAGTAGCGCCAGCCCGTGAACCAGCGCCCATGCGCGCAACGCGATAACCTGTGCCAAGCGGGCGTCACCGTGGGCGAGTTCGAGTGCATGGTAATGCAGCAGGCTCGCCGCCGCGTCGCTGCCCGGATCGCCGATGGCAATCCCGGGATAAGTGAATGTCAGACGGAACAGCCCCGGGTTAGCGAGTGCGAAGGTGACATACGCAAGGCCGGTGGCGGTGAACGCAGCGCCACCGCTACCGGCTTGTGCCGCAGCCGCCGCCTGCGCCCCGCCCAGGCGGCGCACGCCTTCGAGCGCGAGCGCGGTCATCAGTGCGCGCTTGTCGGGGAAGTGGCGATAGATCGCGGTAGCGCTGACCCCTGCGGCGCGCGCAACTTCGCGCAACGAAAGCGCCTCGGCACCCGCTTCCTCAACCAAGCGCAGGCCTTCGCCGATGAGCGCGCTGCGCAAATCGCCGTGATGGTAGGGGCGCGTATCTGTTTTTGATGTTGACACTGTTATCTTTGCCTGCAATGGTAACGCCGTCAACATAGCTAGGGAAGGCGAGTCGTCATGGCAACCTCATTCAAGGAAGCGATCATTGGAACCGTCGGCAAAGGAATAGAAGCCGTCGCCGGGTTCAACCGCAGCCGGATGAAGGCCGAGCACGACCACCCATTCCTGTCGGGCATCCACCGCCCGATGGACGAGGAACTGACCCTCACCGATTTACGCATCGACGGCGCAATACCCGCCGCGCTCGATGGCAGCTATATGCGCACCGGCCCCAACCCCTACGCGCCCGATCCCGCTGGCTACCATTGGTTTGTCGGCGACGGGATGGTCCATGCGGTCCACTTGAAAGCCGGCAAGGCGGCCTATCGCAACCGCTGGGTCCGCTCGCAGGAAGTTGAGCGTCAGGGCGGACCCGTTGCTGCGCCGGGCCCGCGCCGGGGAACGCGCGATACGGTCAACACCAATGTCATGGGTATCGCTGGGCGGCCGATGGCGCTGGTCGAGGCGGGCAGCTATCCGGTCGGTTTCGATCATGCGCTCGAGGCGCAGGAATACAGCAACTTCGGCGGTACGCTCGATGGCTCGCTGACCGCGCACCCGCATTA
>JANMQW010000381.1:0-1719 GCA_031370725.1 Novosphingobium sp. | reverse complement strand
CCGCATAGACCGCCCAGAAGAACAGCAGCAGGAACAGGAGGGCGAAGGCATCCTTGATCCCGACCAGGATCGACCAGACCTTGCGTGCGAAAATCATCTGCTGCGAATTCCTGCAAAATGTCCGCCCAGGCTGGGCAGAGGTAATGGTTGCTCATTACGTATCGGTCGCGCGATGCGCCACCCGAATCCACTTGAGCCGCCGACACCGCCTCACTAGGGGAATGGCTTTAATGCAATCGTCGGACGCTCCCCCCATTGGACGCTACCCACCGGGTCGCGCAGCGTTTCCGCATCGCGATCTTTTGGGGATCGGATCGCTGGCCCGGCACGAGATCCTCTATCTGCTCGACGAGGCGGAAGAATGGGTCGTGCTAAACAAGCAGACATCCAAACGCGCCGATCGTCTGGCCGGGCTCACGATCATCAACGCCTTCTTCGAAAATTCCACCCGCACGCTGCTGTCGTTCGAGATCGCGGGCAAGCGACTGGGCGCCGATGTGGTCAACATGCACGCCGCGCAATCGAGCGTAAAGAAGGGCGAGACCCTGATCGATACCGCGCTGACCCTGGGGGCTATGCGAGCCGATGCGATCGTCATCCGCCACGCCAGTTCGGGCGCGGTGCGGCTGATCGCGGATAAGGTCGATTGCCCGGTGCTCAACGCGGGCGACGGCCAACACGAACACCCTACCCAAGGCCTGCTCGATGCGCTGACCATCCGCCATGCGCTGGGACAGGCTGCGGGCAGCGACCTCAATGGGCTGAAAGTGACGATCTGCGGAGATGTCCTCCACAGCCGGGTGGCGCGATCGAACATCCTGTGCCTCACCGCGTTGGGTGCCGACGTCCGCGTCTGCGCTCCGCCCGCGCTTATGCCCGATGGGGTCGAAGCGATGGGGGTTGTGCCGTTCACCGATTTCGAAGCGGCGCTGAAGGGTGCCGAGGTGGTGATGATGTTGCGGTTGCAGCAGGAGCGGATGAGCGGGGAGTTCATCCCCAGCCCGCGCGAATACCGCCACCTTTATGGACTGACGCTTGATCGCCTGAGCCGCGCCGCGCGCGGTGCGCTGGTGATGCACCCGGGGCCAATGAACCGCGGGGTCGAGATCGATTCCAACGTTGCGGATCTGGCCGGGCGATCGCTAATCACACGTCAGGTCGAGAACGGCGTGGCGATCCGGATGGCCTGTCTTGACGTGCTGACTCGCAAACGGCGCGGCGTCGAGGGCTGGGCATGAGCACCGCTGCGCCGCTGATCATCACTGGCGGGCGTCTGGTCCTGCCAACGGGCGAACCGCAACCAGGCGCGATTCGTTGCGAGAACGGCGTGGTAGTCGCGCTTCACGGTGCGGCTGTCGCGCGTTCCGGCGATACCGTCGTAGATGCAAAAGGTGCGCTGATTGCCTCGGCGCTGGTCGATCTCGGCGTGTTCGCGATCGACCGACCCGCTTTTCACTTCGGCGGGATCGTTCGGGCCGCGCTGATGCCCGACGAGACCCCGCCGCTCGATCACCCGGCGCGGGTGCGGTTCGCGGCGCAATCGGGCAAGCCCGACTTGTGGGTCCATCCGCTGGCTGCGGCGACCCGCGGGCTGGACGGTCGCGAGCTGGCCGAGCTGGCGCTGATGCGCGAGGCTGGGGCCAGGGCGGTCGCGACCGGGCGCAAGTGGGTGGCCGACAGCGGGGTGATGCTGCGGCTGCTGCGCTATGCCGCGATGCT
>JANMQW010000375.1:0-3139 GCA_031370725.1 Novosphingobium sp. | reverse complement strand
AGCATCCGGTCGAGGCTCTTCTTGGCCGCCAGCCGCAGCGATTCCGCGATCACGATCTGCGGCTGCAAATCGCGCAAGGCCACGTACAATTTTTCCAGCGTGTTCAGCGCCATGTACGGGCAGATGTTGCAGTTGCAGTTGCCGTCGGCACCCGGCGCACCGATGAAGGTCTTGTGCGGGATCGCCAGTTCCATCTGGTGGATGATGTGCGGTTCGGTAGCGACGATCAGCGTGTCGCCCTCGAAGGTCTTGGCGAACTGGAGGATGCCGCTGGTCGAGCCGACATAGTCGCAATGATCGATGATGTGCGGCGGGCATTCGGGGTGCCCGGCGACGGGCGCGCCGGGGTGCAGCGCCTTCAGCTTGAGCAGCTCGGTTTCTGAAAACGCCTCGTGGACGATGCACACCCCCGGCCACAGCAGCATTTCGCGATCGAACTTGCGGTTGAGATAGCCGCCCAGGTGGCGGTCTGGGCCGAAGATGATCGGCTGGCTTTTGGGGATCTGGTCGAGGATCGTCTCGGCGCTGGAGCTGGTGACGATCACGTCGGACAGCGCCTTCACCTCGGTCGAGCAGTTGATATAGGTCAGCGCGATGTGATCGGGGTGCGCCTCGCGGAACGCCCGAAACTTGTCGGGCGGGCACGAATCCTCAAGGCTGCACCCGGCGTCCATATCGGGCAGCACGACGATTTTCTGCGGGCTGAGGATCTTGGCGGTATCGGCCATGAATTTGACCCCGCAGAACGCAATCACATCGGCATCGGTCGCCGCCGCCTTGCGGCTCAACTCAAGCGAATCCCCGACGAAATCGGCGAGGTCCTGGATTTCGGGGCGCTGATAGTAATGCGCCAGGATCACCGCGTTGCGCTCCTTGCGCAGACGGTCGATTTCCTCGCGTAAGTCGAGGCCGGTGAGCGATACGCGGGGTTGGGCGGTCATGGAGTCCTCGAGATTGCGGCACAGCGGAGTGGCGTGGAGGGGAGATAGGGCCGAGCGGTGCGGGGGGCAATGCCGGGGCCGGGGCCGCTGCGAATGCTCCCGCGAAGGCGACAAAAGCGACATGTCCTACGTTTGGTGTAGCCCGGTCGAAGTGGCGAATTTTCACGGGTTTTGCTACGAATGGCAACAAATGTCCGAGAGCTGAGCGCGCGTCCTGTAAGTCATTTCCAGCAATAAGCGCACGATGAATACGAATCTGCGCGCGGTCGGCAGGGTCTGTAGAACCCAAACTTCAAACTTCAGCTGGTAATTTCCAGCACCATATTGGTCGGAGTCTCTGCAGCACGACGGACTCGGACGAAGCCCGCCTCCCGGCATACTTCGGCCAGCCGTTTCTCGCCCGCCTGCGCGCCAAGGCCGAGCCCAACTTCTTGCGACAGGGAGTTGGGCGTGCAGATAGTACACGACGCTGCGTAAAATATCTGCCCGAGCGGGTGCATGTTTTCGGCCATCGAATCCCCCGCCAATGGCTCGACCAGCATGAACGTGCCGCCGGGTGCCAGCGTGTCCCGAATATGGCGGGCGGCGCCAACAGGATCACCCATGTCGTGCAAGGCATCGAACATGCAGGCAAAATCGAAGCCGTCTCCAGCGAAATCCTGAGCTTTGGCCACTTGGAATGCGACATTAGTCACACCCGCGGCCGCAGCTTTCTTTTTCGCTTCATCGATCGAAGGAGCGTGGAAATCAATGCCGTGGATTGTCGAATTCGGATAGGCCTGCGCCATCAGTACGGTCGAGGAGCCGTGCCCGCAGCCTATGTCGGCGACTTTCGCGCCGACCTTGAGCTTGGCTTCGACCCCTGCAAGCGCGGGAATCCAGTTGTCGATCAGATTCGCCTGGTAGCCCGGGCGGAAGAATCGATCGGTTCCACAGAACAGGCATTGGGGATGATCTCCCCACGGACGCCCCTTGCCAGTCTTGAACGTCTCGGTTGCCTTCTCATGCCCAGCGAACTGCGAGACGATGAGCTGGAAAAAGCCCTGCATGCAAGCCGGCTGGCCTTCGCGCGTAAAAACCAGCGCCTGCTCGGGCGTGATCGAGAAGGTCTCGTCCTCGGCGTGATGTTGAACATAGCCTGCGGCGCAGACAGAGCCGAGCCATTCGTGGAGATACTTTGAGTTGAGGCCGGTTTTTGCGGCGAGATCGTCGACCGTCAGCCTCCCGGCACCGTCAAGCGTGCTGAACACTCCAGCTTGATCGCCAAGATAGGCCATGAAGAGGCTCAGCGCGCCCGCAACATCGCCGATGACTTTGCCAACCAAGTCGTTGAGCACGGCTTCGTCGATCATTTCGGTCATGGCTTATCCCTCCACTCGGACCGGACTGGTCACCCGGACTAATCTGCTTAGCATCATCCGCGCGCACGCGCTAAGCAATCACAAACTGAGGTCGGGTCCAAGGAGCATCGCATCCTACCCAACCGGCACCACCTCCCCATCGAACCGTACCCTTACCTTCACCTCGCCATACCCCGCGACCTGCAACGGGATCGCCAAATTCTGCCGGATCGCGTCCTTCGCCGCGCCCCTTGCAATCCCCATCAGCACCGGGTTGGCCGCAGCCTTCATCGCCTGTTGTTCAGCCAGCAGCGTGGTGTTGCGGTTGAGTTTGTCTTGCGCCTCGCGGGTGATGAACACGCCTTCGCGCAAGTATTGCGCGCGGGCTTCGTCGAGATTGGGGCGGCTGAGGGTCAGCGCGGGGAGCTGGACGTCGAGGGTTTTGGCGGTTTCGTTCCACGCCAGCCGGTCGCGGTTCATTGCCGCAAGGTTCAGCGTGTAATCGACCCGCGCCGGGATCACCGCGACCTGCTTCGATTTGACCAGCCCGAAATAGCGGCTGTCGTCGCTCGCCACCACGGGGGCGAGTTGCGCGCTGAACACCGTGAGCCGGTTCTGTTTCTCGAATGCGACCATGCTGGTGGCCAGCGGATCGCAGAGCCATTCGGGCTTGAGAAACCAGAACCTCGCCAGCGCGGCGAGGGTGTCGCGTAACAGCAGCCACGGCAGCGCCGAGGCCCGCGCGACATTGCCCTCGCGGCGTCCTTCGGGGAGCGGGGGCGCAGAAGGTGCCGGGGCGGTCGCGCCAGTCAGGTTCGGGGCTAGTTTGGGATCGTCCATAGTTCACCCGAACGGCTG
>JANMQW010000370.1:0-19915 GCA_031370725.1 Novosphingobium sp. | reverse complement strand
GGCAGTAACCGACGCCACCGTCAGCGGCCCGACGGCCTTGATCAGGATCGCGTCACCCGCCAGCGAAACCGTGCCTCCCGCATCGATATCGGTGGTGACCGTGATCGCGCCGGTCGCGGCGCTGAGCGACAGATTGCGCCCCGCAGCGATCGTCCCGAAGGTCAGATCGTTGACGCTGCGGATCGTCAGGTCCTGGCCTGCTGTAATCGCGGTGCCGCCCAGCGTGATGACATCGAGCGTGACGTTGCGGCCCGCAGTGATCCCCGCAAAAGTCAGCGTCGTTGCCCGCGCGGCGACATCGGTCGCGGCGCGGAGTTGACCAACGGTCGTGACCCCGCTCGCGGTTAGCCCGATCGCCCCCGCAGTCGACGTGGCGTCGCCGCCGGTCACCGTGGCTGCGGTCAGCGCCACATCTCCGGCGGCGGTGATGCCCACGAATTGCAGCGATGCGCCATTGGCGTTGAAGGTGCTGCCCGCGCTGGCGGTGCCGAGCGTTGTCGCGCCCGTGCTGGTCAGACTGGTCGCCCCGCCCGATCGCAAGCTGGTCGCAGCGATAGTGACGCCGCCCAGCGTCAGTGAGCCGCCCGCAGTGGCGCTGCCCAGGACGATTGCTCCCGGGGTGCTAATCCCAAGGTTGGTCCCGGCAACGATGTCGCCGCCAGCCACAGTGCTGGCACTGATCGCGGCCGCCCCGGTGGAACTCAGGCCGGTAAAGTTCAGGTCGCCGGTCGCGACGGTGAGGTCGCCGCCCGACGTCGCCGTTCCCAACCGCGCCGCGCCACTGCTGGTGAGCGTCATCGCCCCGCCCGAGCGCAAGGAGGTCGCCGCCAGGTTTGACCCGATGAGCGACAGTGTGGTCCCGGCGGTTGCGTTGCCCACGACCAGCGCACCCATCGCGCGGGCTGTCAGGCTGGTCCCCGCGGCAATGTCGCCGCCTGCCACGCTGGCCGCATCGATAGTGGTCGCGCCGGTGGACGTCAGCCCGTTGAACGACAGCGCAGCACTGGTGATCGCGAGACCGGCTCCGGATCTCGCGGTTCCGAGCGCAGTCGTACCCGTGGTGGAAAGCGACATCGCTGCTCCCGATTGCAGCGCGCTGGCGGTCAGGGTGGTTCCCATGGCGTTGAGTGTTCCGGCCGCGGTGGCGTTGCCAAGCCTGATCGCGCCTGCCGAAGTCACGGCAAGCGTGGTGCCCGCAACAATGCCTCCGCCGTTGACTGTGCTGGCGTCGATTTGCGTTGCACCAACCGAGCTGAAGCTGGCGAAAGTCAGGTCGCCGGTCGCCACGGTCAGGTCCGCGCCCGAGGTCGCCGACCCCAGTTGCGCCGCGCCGCTGCTGTTCAGAGACATTGCGCCGCCCGAGCGCAAGGCGGTCGCTGCCAGACTTGCCCCATTGAGCGACAGGGTCGTCCCGGCATTAGCGTTGCCCACGACCAGCGCGCCCGTCGCGCGGGCCGTCAGGCTCGTTCCGGTGGTGATGTCACCGCCCGCAACGCTTGCGGCAACGATCGAGGTGGCGCCGGTCGAGGTCAGGCCGATGAATGTCAACGCACCGCTGCTGATGGTCAGATCGGCGCCCGAAGTGGCGGTGCCGAGCGTTGTCGCGCCGCTCGACGTCAGGCTCATCGCCCCTCCCGACTGGAGTGCCGCAGCCGTTAGCGTCGTGCCGCTTGCGGTGAGTGTTCCGAGCGCGTTCGCGCTGGTGCCGGTGATGGCATTGCTGGCCGAAAGGACGATATTGCCGTTCGCGCCGATTGTGGCGAAGGCGACGTCCTGCCCGGTCAGGAAAAGATTGGCGACGTTGCTGTCGGTGCCCAGCGAGACAAGCGTTCCCGCGGTCAGCGAAAGATCGTTGCCCGCGGTGGTCGCGCTGTCGATGACGAGCGAACCGCCCACGCGGATTGCGGTGGGTGCGGCGACCTGGAAGGTGCCAATACGCAGGTTTCCAGGCAGCGTATAAAGCGGTTCCAGCGCACCGCCGATCCCGGAGACCGTGGTCAGCTGACGCCCGGCGGTCAGGCTGGCGAGCGTGATGTTCGCGCCAACATCGATCCCGATATCGCCCGCGCTTCGCAACCGGCCGTTGCCCGTGACCGAACCGCCTGCCGAGAGCGCAACGGTTCCGCCGTCGACCAGCGCGTTGCCCGCCAGCGCAATATCAGCGAGCTGCGAGGTCAGCGCGATCGGACCCGTCGAGGTGATCGTAAACGGCGTCGCGGCGGAGCCGTACGTCAACGTCTCGCGGCTTGCGATCGCCACGCTCGCGCCTGAAATGTTGCCGGTGCCGACGAAATGGATCGGTGGGTCCTCGCTCAGCCCGATCTGGACTGCGCCGGTCACAGCGATCGTCCCGAGGCAGATGTCGCCCTCGAGACAGGGCGCGGAAAGTTGGCCGTTGTCGTTGCGCTGGGTAACCCCGGGAGCAGGGACATTGGTGGGGTCGGCGCTGAGCGAAGCGCCGCGGATGGTGGCGTTGCGTCCATTTATGGCACCGCCGACGAGGCGCACCGCGCCGTCGGTACCATCGATCGTCACACCGCTGCCGATCAGCAAGCTCGCGACGTTCCCCGCTACGGGGGTGGCGTTGCTTGGCAAGCTTCCTGCGTTGATGATGATGAACCCGGAGCGCGCGCCGGGAGTGTTGGTCAGCCGCGCGCCCGCGCCAAAGCGGATATCGTCGGCGGCTCCGAGGTTGACGCCGCCCACCGTATCGATCCGGGTTCCTGCAGTGATATCGATATCGGTTCCCGCAAGCCCAAACAGCCCGCCAGCAAGGTTGAAGTTGCCGATCCCCGCATCTTCGCCAAGTTTGAGGCTGCCGTCGGCAAAGAAAGATCCTTCGCCGAACGAAATGAGCCCTGCCTCGGCATCGAGCGACCCGCCCGCAGCGTTGCGGATCGTCACGTTGTTTTCGGCAGAAACGAACATGCTGGGCGCACGATAACCGCTGCCTGCAGTGCCGGTGACATTGCTGCGGCTGCGGATATCGATAGAGGTCCCGGCCTGGATCTGCGCAAATCCATCGAGCGCGAATTCACCGCCGGTGAAAGCGCTGAGCTGGTTGTCGGACACAACCGCGGGACAAAGCGGTCCAACGCAGTTTTGCGCCGAAATGATGGTTGTGTCGCGCGAGTTCAGGAAAATATTGCCGGCATGGATGAGTCCGCCCTGTAAGCTGGTCAGGAGGATCGATGCATCGGTCGACAGATTCAGCAGGCCGCCGATTTCGAGACCACCCGCACCGATCGCGACGATATCGATTGTCCCGCCGGTTCCAGCGGTTAGCCCGCCAGCCACGCGGATCGGGGCCTCGCGGCTTGAGATCGACAGCGTGATCGGGTTGAACACCGGGTCGCCAAAACCGCTGACGTTGAGCGAGGTGAAATTGACCCCGCCGTTGCTCTCATCGACCGTGTCGCTGATTTCGGCCAGGCCACTGAAGCTGGTCTCTAATGAGCGGCCGTCAAAATCGATGTAGCCGGAAACGTTAAGGCTTGCTGCCCCCAGATCCAGCCCGCCAACCGCGCCGCCTTTGTCGTCTTGAGCAGTGATGTACACCGCTCCGCCGACTCCACGGTCGTCTCTACCGGAGGCGCCAAACGCGCCATTGGGGGCGGGAGGCGTGCCAATTGGCGAACTCGGCGGCACGATGCCCGAACCGCCCACTCCGCCCTGTCTGCCGTTTCCGCCGTAACCGTTGACGAAGATTGTCAGCCCACCGGTTTCGATCAGCCCGCCCTCGGCATTGAGGGTGATCGTCCCGCCGTTGCCCTGGCCCGAATTGCCCCCGGTGCCGCCCGCGCCACCGACGCCGGTGACCGGGTTCGTGCCGCCCTGCGCTCCAGTTCCGCCGAATGCAGCGCGTCCGTTGGCGGTCAACGTCGACGTGGAACCGGGCGCGAGGGTGATGGTGCCCCGGTCGAAGGCATCGAGACGGATCGTCCCGCCGCTACCCCCCACCCCGGCCCCACCGCTGGCGCCGACGAAGGTGGTGGGATCGTAGCCCTGACCTTCAACCCCGCTGCCGCCAAAGCCATCGACGTGGATGTCGAGCGAAGCGGCCTGGATCGAGCCAGCCAGTCCCGATGCGGTCAGCCTGACGTTGCCGCCAAAGCCGTTTCCGCCACTGCCGCCATTCGATGCGTCGGTCGAGGAGCCATCCGCGCCCAACCTGCCGCCGCCGTTCCCGCCTTCGCCGTTGGCGTTCGTGGTGAAGTTGCCGAGCAGCACAGAGCCGTCTTGTGCGACCACATTGATCGCGCCGCCCGAACCATTTCCGCCGGTGCCGCCATTGCCGATCGCAGTGCCGAAGTTGTTTACAGCGTTACCGCCATCGCCGCCGGTGCCGCCGCTGCCGTAAGCATAAAGGTCCAATGTAGTAGCTTGGGCGATATCGAGCGTTGCACCATTTATGGCCGAGAACAGGATGGTCCCGCCCAACCCTGCGCCAGCCGTGCCGCCATTGCCCGCGGCGTTGAGCGTTTCGACCTGGCCGCTGCCGCCACTGCCACCGCTGCCGGCATCTGCCGAAGAATCGAGCAAGCCGTTGACTGCGGTGAATGTCACTCCCGCGCCATCGACCAGAAGTTGGGTCGTGCCGCCGATGCCGTTGCCACCGCTGCCGCCGTTGTTGCCCAACCCGCTCGAACCGCCGTCGCCCCCATAGCTATAGGCATCGAGACTGAACTGATCGACAAACACGTCGGGCGCGGTGATCCGCAACGCGGCGTTACCGCCCTGCCCGGCTCCGCCCGATCCGCCAATCGCGCCGCTGCCGCCATCCGCGCCCGATCCACCCGCGAGAACCGAGTAGGAGCGCGTTGCGTCGAAACCATCGATTGCACTAACCCCGGTGCCAAGCCTTATCGTGGCATTGCCGCCAAACCCGGAGCCGCCGTTTCCGCCGTTCGATGGGGGTCCCGGGATACCGCTGAGTTCTCGCCCACTGATCCCGCCCGAACCCGAAGCGTTGAGCTTGACCGATGAGAAATCAGTGTCCCCTTTGGACAGCGTAAAGTCGCTCGTTCCACCGCGACCGGTTCCGCCAGATCCACGGGTCAGCTGCGAGGCGCCCGAGTTACTAAAAGCGTTGCCGCCGTTGCCGCCGACGCCGCGCGAATCGAGCGAGATCGAGCGGATGGGCAACCCGCTGATATTGGCCAGGCTTCCGCCGGTCATCGTCAGGCTGGTGGTTCCGCCAACCCCCAGCCCGCCGACTCCGCCGATCGCCGGGCCATCACCGAACACGGAACCGCCGCCTCCGTGTTGCACCACGCGGCTGCCTTCACCAAAGGAGATAGTCTGAGGTGCATTGCCGGTCGCGCTCAGCGTGATCGAGTCCGAGTGGAAGACCCCGCCGGTCAGCGCGAACAAGGCACCTCCACCGGTGCCTATCCCGCCTGCACCCGCCCCGGTGTTGGCTTCGCTGTCGAAGTCCGCGCCGAACCCGCCGCGTCCATCTGCGCTGATCGTCGTGTTGAAGGGCGATACGTCTCCGCCGCTCACTGTAAAAATCGCTGAACCGCCGCTGCCGCGCCCACCGTTTCCGCCGCTGAACCCGTTTCCGCCCTCGCCCGAAGCGTCGATCACCAGGTTGGCGCTAAGCAGCCCCGCCAAGACGGTCACCTGGGATGTTCCGCCAACGCCATTGCCGCCATTGGCTGGACTGGATGGGGGCAGGGCAACCGCAGCGGTTGAGAACGGGAGCAGCGAAAGCGTGGCGATTTGCGATCCGGTCGTGCCCAGACTGGAAAGCCTGACTGTGCCAGCCGTCAAAAATGCGCGCGGATCGGTCAGGTTCAGCGCCGCCGTTCCGCCCAAGCCCAAGCCAACCCGGCCGGCTCCGGTCTGCTGAAGCCCGGCGAAGCCTTCGGCCAGAAGCGAAATTCCGCTAAAGGCGGTTACCGAACCCGAGCCCATGTTGAACGTGACGGTCCCGCCCGTTCCATCCCCGCCGCCGCTTCCCGAGCCACCGAAGCCGCTAGCGGTCGCCCGGATCACCCCGAAGTCCAGTTTGCCGGCGTTCTTCACGTCGATCAGAACGGTCCCGCCGCGCGCATCGGTTCGGCCAAAGCCCGAGCCCGCCGAGGCGTCGCTCACCAGTGTCAGCTGGGAACCGGAGAGGAAGCCGCCGTCGTTGGTCAGCCCGACCCGATCCCCCACGATGAGACCGCTGGTGTTCGCCTGGGCTGAGGCGTTGAGTGACAACGAACCTCCGTTGCTTCCCAACAGGCCTGCGTTGCGGACGATCAGGTCTTGCGAGCCTATGGTGCCCGCGTTGCCCTGACGGATGTTCTGGAGTGAAACGGCACCATAGGACACACTTGCCCGATCCACGATCAGGGTGTTCGCCCCACCGTTCGCGACTCCGCCATCGGCGGCTGTCGCAGAGGCATACGAAAGCAGGCTGCCAAGCTGGACCGTGCCGCCGGTGAAGCTGGTCGAAACCGATCCGGCGGTGGCATTTTGCGCAAGCAAGTCCGCGCCGCCAATTGCGGTGGCCGAGGCTTCCGTATTGATGGTGTTAGCGTTGAAGCTGCTCGCAAGATTGAGCGTGACTGCGCCAGCCATTGCCGCGGCGCCGGTGCCGGGGGTGCCAGCGCGAAATGCCCGGTTGGCACTGGCCGAAGCGTAAATGCTTGAGGTCGATTGGTTCTGAAAGGTGGTCGCCGAACCCACACTGAGACTCACCGTCCCCGCGGTCGCCGTTCCCGCCGATACCCCGCCGAGCCCGCCCTGCGCGTCGGCGGTGAGAGTGATGTCGCGAATAGCCTTGAACGTGCCCTCACCCAGATTGATCGCAACCGTGCCGCCAGTTGCATTGGCGCCGACGACTCCGGCCGCGAGGATGTTGCTATCGAGCGGGTCGGCAACGCGAGCACCGGCGCCGTCGGCGTGTGCCTCGAATTGCGCTGCCACACTGATGTTGCCGCCGTTGGCGACAGTGACGGAAACCGAACCGCCGGTAGCACCGTTCTGGGCGTTGAGCGTGAGCGCACCGGCAGAGGTCACTGCCGCCGTAGCGCCATCGGCGGTCACCGTCAGCGCCCGGCTGGCGGCCGCATCGACGTCGCTGAGAAACGTCGCGTTGCTTATCGCCAGATCGCCCTTGGCCCCCCCGCGCGAAAGATCGATCACCCCGCCCGCGGTATCGTGCCCGGACGAAAGCGTGATCTTGCCGCCCACGATATTGGCGCTGGAGGCGGAATTGTAGCCCAGGTTGCCCGAAACGAGCATCGTCAGCGCATCGTTCTTGGGCACCGCGACAAGGTAGATCCCCTGCGGTGTTGCCGAACTGCTGTTATTGACCGTGCCTGTGGTCGAGCCGCTGTGAACCACGCCGTTTGGATCATCGGTGCCATTGCTCACGACAATGTCGAACAGCCCGTTGTTGATCGTGATATCGACCGCACCCGCGGCAACGTAGGCGGTGGAACCGTTGCTCGTCACCGAACCCGCCTGGAGCACCCGCGGCGCGACCAGCGCGACGTAGCTGTTGCTTTGCGATGCGGTGATCGACGCACCGCTGGAAACGGTCACCGAACTGCCGACAGCGGCCTGGCCGAACTGGACCTGACCATTGGAGCCAAGGAATTTCTGGCCATCGGCGTTGGTCGAAGTGACTGCGATCGGATTGGCGGTGAGGACCAGGCTACCGACGTCGATCGTCGCGCCATTGCTGACTACCCAGCCGCCGGGATTGTAGAACCAGATCTTGCCCTGCGGGTCCGACTGGACCCTGCCGCTGATCGCCAGCGTTCCCGATAATGGCGACGACGCCACCCGATTGAGCACGGTATAGGCCCCGCCATCGCGCGCAAAGCTGAGCGTGGTTCCCGAGTTGAGGAACACCGTGTTGTCAGTCACCGCCCAGTCGATCAACGCATCGTTGGCGGTGACGTTGAAGCTGTCGGACGTGGTGGTGCGAACCGGCGCATCGGCCCCAAACTGCACCGTCGGCGTGCCGTTGACCGCCTGAGCGCGCGCCTGCTGCGGGATCGCCGCCAGCACGAGCGCCGCCGCCGATATCGACACCCCGGCCAGCAACTGGGCCAGGCCGGACTGCGCGATCATCCGGTGACGACGCGGCAAAGGGCCGCCGATCGTCATGGCTGTACCGGGCGTGAGCCGCGTCACTTGCCGCTTGGTCATTGTCAAACCTTCTCGATCAATAATCTTTTGCCAGTTCCATGGCTTACCAACGCCACGGAGCCAGCTGCATGGTAAAGTTCACCAAAAAGCGGACGTCACCCCTGGCGTTCGGCGCGCCGAACGCATTGCGAAGCGGTACTGCCACCTCCGCATCGAGCCTTGCCGCATCGCGGATCGTCGCGCGAACGCCTGCGCCCACCGAATAGAGCTTCTGTCCGCCGACGCCGTTGAATGCGATATCCTCGTTCCACACCTTGGCGACGTCGAAGAACGCATAGGGCTGGAACGCGAAGCCGCCTGCGGTGCGTGGCAGCAGCGAACCGACCCGCACTTCGCTGCGCATCCCCACACCACTGTCGCCGATGATCGCGCCGGGATCGTAACCGCGTCCGACGGTGTAGTTGCCGCCCGAAAACTCTTCATAGCTCAGCAGCGCATGCGGCGCGTATTGCGCGCGGGGGGCGAGCGAGAACGTCAGGTTACGCACCGGGCGCCAATCGACCTCGCCCGCGCCGCGCAGCACGAACGCGGTCGGATCGCCTTCGATCCGGCTGGGCGTCGGCGCTCCCGGAGCGATGCAGCCCAGCGTCGTGCCGCCGCAATTCGGACTCGCGCCAAACACGTCCACGCCCTGGCGCGCCTCAAGGCTCGCCACCCACGACCACTTGGGTTCGAGCGCGGTAAAGCCGTCGCGGCCCGAGATGCTGGCAGGACTAATGCCGTTGGCATCGAGCCGGACGAACGTCACGCGCAACTTGTCCTTGTTGAGCTTGATCGCGCCGAAATCGACATCCTGGTCGATCAGGTCGAAACCGATTGCTCCCGAGAGGTTGTGGGCCTGGCGGCGCACGAACGGATAGACCGCCTCGATCGACGCGATCAGAGTGCGCGATTCGATGTTAGGATTGTTGGCGATGGTCGGGCGGGTCCAGCCGTATGTGAAGTCGCCGCGAAAGGTCAGTCCTTCGGCACCGACGCGGAATTCATGACCTGCCTGGAGCACCACTTGCTCGTCGAAATCGGCGGTGGTGAAGACGCTCACCGTGGTTGCATCGCCCAGACCGGTCAGTCCGGAAAGCTGCGCGCGGCCCAATCCGCTCCATCGCCCGACGGACTTGCTGCCCAGATTCTGGACGGTGAAATCGGCATAGATCGGATTGCGCCGCACGGTGACTTCGCCGACCACCTGGCCCGGCGAGCCTTCGATTGGGCGCAGCGAAAGGCGCACGTCGAGCCCCGGGATGTCGCGCGCCAGCAGCAGGTAGCGCTCGGCCCGGCGGGTGTTGAACACTTCGTCCTGGGTGAGTTTGGAAATGTACCGCACCAGCAGCTTCTCCGAAGCCCCGGCGTCGCCCTTGACCTGCACCTTGCTCATCCGCGCAAACAGGACGTCGAGCTTGACGTGCCCGCTCTCGATCGTCTGCGGCGGCACCTGAACCGCCGCGAGATATCCCGCCGCGCGCAACTGGGTTGCGGCCCGGTCGCGGATTTCGCAGATCACCGCCACCGGCTGATCGGTGCCGATGTAGGGTCGATAGCTTTGCGTCAGATCGACTTCGGGGATCTTTTCGATCCCGCTGAAATCGACCGCCTCGACCTTGAGCCGGATTCCTGCAAAGTCCGGACTGGCGAGCGGGCACGGCGCTCGCTCGACCTCGCCGGTGTCGGCCGAAACCGGCGCGCGCTGTTGTTCCAGCGTGCCTTCGAGGACCCCGCGCTCGATCTCCTCACGGGTTGGTGGTGAGACGCTGGGCGTGGCCTGGGCAAGCGCCGCCCCCCCGACCGCGAGCGTGGCAAAGGCAACCATCCCGGTCGCGGCTGCTTTCAATCGACACTGGTCAGCAGACATATTGCACTCGCATTGCTATACACCTCATCCGGCCGCGGCCTCGCTTGGGCCGAGCATATCGGCGAGCATGTCGAACTGAATCGCGCAGCCGTTGGCGAGCAGCAGGCTGCCCAGATCCACGGCGTTGTCGGGAATGGCGTCGGGGGCCAAGCTGACGATCTCGAATTCGACGGTCGGCTCGCTCGCGGAATCGCCGTTGATCCGATAGCTGCGCCCGGCCACCAGCGGCAGGCTGCCGTTCGGCCATGAAATGCCCGAGGTTTGCGGCGGGAACTGGAGGCGGACCATTGCCCCGCCCTCGGCTTCGCTCAACCACGACAGCCGCTGCGCCGCGTTCGCCCCGCGCCACAAATAGACCCCACTGCCTTGCGGCACGCAGACTTTGCCGCCCCTGTCGATATCGGCCAGCCACACGCTTTTCGGAGCCATTGGCGCCACACCCTCAGACGCACGCCCGGCGGGCGTACCGCCGCGCACCGCTCCGGCGCGGATCGTGCGCGGGTTGCTCAGCGTGCGCGACAGCACGTTGACCATCCCGCGGTCGCGCAGCACCTGGCTGTCGATCGAATAGGTCGCCTTGCCCTTCATCACACGGGTGCCGACGCGATCGAGCACGGTCAACACGTCACCGTCTTGCAAGGTGACCGATGCGCCCGCGGCCAGCTTCATGCCTTTGGGATACTTGGCGGTCGATGGCCCGTTCGACTTTACCACGATTGCCTGGGCCAAGGCGCTGCCCGCCACGGCTGTCGCGGTGACAAGAGCGATCGCGGCGAGCGCAAAGCGCGGAATGAGCCGGCTCACCGTCCGGTTCCCGAAGCCGGGAGCGCAGAATTGGCGAACACATCGAGTTGCGCGGTGCAGCCCTTTTCCGCCAGCATTCCGGCCACCGCCAGATCGTCTGGGGGGATGTTGTCCAGCAGATGCAGGACCAGGGTGACCGAAGGTCCGACGGGATCGCTGAAGATATAGCGCCCGCCCTCGACCACGGGCAGCGCCGTGCTGGGCCACAGCTTGAGCGGATTGCCCTTCTTCCATACGATGTCGACCGGCTTGCCACCGACGGGAGTGAGCTTGGCGTTTGCCTCCTCGCTCCGATTGGGCCGCCACAGCACCAGCGATGCGGGGTTCGCCACGCAATAGGCGCCTCCCTTGCTGACATCGATGTACCACACGCTGTCGGGGGCATTGGGCGCGCCCGCGGCGCGTGCCGGACCAGGCGCACCGCGCACTGCCCCGGTGCGGGTCCGCACGCCGTTGTTCGAAATCGCTCCGGCCAATCGGCTGACCGCGCCGGTATCGCGGCTCACGCTGCTATCCAGAGTGAAGCTGCCCGGTCCGGCCAGGATCCGCGTCCCCGCCTTGTCTAGTACGGTCAGCTTGTCGCCAGCCTTGAGCGTAACCTTGGCATTGGCTGCCAGCTTCTTGCCCTGAGGGTAAGTTACCGCCGAAGGCCCGCTGGAACGCACGATCACCGATTGCGCCTGCGTCGCGCTTGCGCCGAACGCGATGCCCGCCATCACCGCCCCCACGAAAGCAATCCGGGCTGCCGATCCCTTAGCCGAGAACATAGCTCTCTCCTTTAGCTGTCGCGCGCAACCGTTCGAACAGGTTGCCCAGGGCATCGTCCTGCCCGATCTGTGCGAGCTTAGTTGTGAGTCGCTGCACAAGCGGTGAATCGCCAGCGGCATGCGCCTCGACAAGCTCGTTTACCACGGCACGATGATCTTCGGCGAGATCGGGCACGACATCGAAGACGTCCACCGGGGTCGACCGTCCGCGCAAGGTAATCCTGCCCATCGGCCGGAACCAGTCGAGTCCCGAGCGCTCGACCGCCTCGCGGCTAACCAGCACCCCGGTCTTGAGCGCCTTGTTGGCGCCTTCGAGCCTGGCCGCGGTGTTCATTGCGTCACCCAGCGCGGTGTACTGGATGCGCTTGTCGCCACCGAAATTGCCGACCACGGCCTCGCCGAAATGGACCCCCACTCGGGTTCGACCTATCGGTGGCAAGCCCTCGGCGGCGGAGTTACGAAAGTCCTCGCCCGCGCGATTCATCGCCCATGCCGCACGAATCGCGCGTTCGCCGTCGTCGGGGTAGGCGATCGGTGCGCCCCAGAACGCTACCACCGCATCGCCAACGAACTTGTCGAGCGTGCCGCCGAATTCGAGCACGATTTCGCTCAGCCGGTCGAGATAGTCGTTGAGCAGCGCGGCGCAGACTTCGGGCTTGACCGCGTGGCTCAGCTTGGTGAAGCCCTCAAGGTCGGAAAACACGCAGAACAGCTCGCGCTTTTCACCGTGGAGCGAGAGGCGATCGGGATTGCGGACGATTTCTGCGGCGATCGATCGCGGCAGGTACTTGCCCAACGCCCCTTGCGCGAACTCGCGCTCCTTCGCGCCGATCACCCGCATCGCCGCGTTTATCGCGGTATAGGACAGCAGCCAGCCGACGATCCAGCCCATCGAAGGAAGGCCCAGCGTATCGAAGCCCCAGCGTTCGAGCAGAAACGGCACCACCAGAAACAGCACGAACTGAAGCATCACGGCCAACCCGATCACCGCGCCGCGGCCGCTGAACAGCGCAGTCGCCGCACCCAGCAGCATAACCGCAGCCGCCGCGATCCACTTCGTCCAGTCCGGCACATTTGCGGGCAAGGCATGGTCGAGCAACTGGGCGAGCATGCTAGCATGGACTTCGACCCCGATCATCCGCCGTTCGCCCGTGATCGGATTGCCGGTGCGGGTGAAGGGGGTGTCGAACTGGTCGAAATCGGAAAAGTCGCCGCCGATCATCACATAGCGACCCTTGATCACATCGCGGACCAGCGACGCGCTGTCCGGGTCGGCAAGCAAGTCGATCGGAATTTTGTCGAACACCGGCCGGTCGGAGGATAGCGGCATCCGAAAACGGATCGGACCGGTATAGCTGGCGAAGCGTCCATCGGTGTCGCCCCCGGCCTGGCTCATCGCCACCGCCAGCAGCGGCGGCAGGCCCATATACTGCCGCGGCCATTGCCGGGTGACCCCGTCGGTATCGGTTTCGAGCAGGATGCTGGCAGGCTTGACCTTGGGGCTGGCCGCGGCCGCGACATAGGCCCGCAGATCCTGTTCCTGCTCATAGGTGATCGCGTCGGGGTTGGTTTTGGCGTCGGCGAAGGCGAGAAACACCGGGGTCTGCATCGCCTTAAGCGTGCCCTGTAGCAGTGCGTCGTCGTCCTGCGGGCTATCGAACAGCACGTCGATCGCCACTGCCTTGGCCCCCTGCTGATCGATCTGGGCAAGCGCCTTGGCCAGGATTGTGCGGTCAACCGGCGAGATTTGCCCGGTCGCCCGGTTGGTGTCGGCGGTATAGACCACCAGCGTGATCCGTTTGTCGGTATCCGCACCCGGCGCCAGGTTGGCGGCGCGCAGATCGTAAAGCGCGCTTTCGGCATCGCGCAGCAGCGGCAGGCGCCAGCTCAGCGCGGCAATCTGCAAGGCGATGGCCAGCAACAGCAGCGCAATCACTATCCGCGCGGCGCCCAGCTGGGCCACGATCCGGCGCACGCTGCGTGCCTTTTCGCCGGGGGTGTCCGGCGGAGCCTTGTGCCGTTCGGGCATGCCTCAGCGGCTCCCGGCAGCCACTGCGGCAGCGCCAGACGTGGGGGCCGAGACCTGCTCAGCGTTGCTGCGCACCAACGGTCGCGTCGCGTCGCCGACCACCGCAAACCCGGCCCAGTAATACGGATGCGAGGTCAGCGGGTCAGCCATCAGCTTCTGTTCGGCCGAAAGCAGCGCTTCGCCGGTCGAGACCCCCGCTCCGGCAGAGAACAGGCCGGTGATCAGCCGCGCGGTGGCGTCGAAGTCGTCGGGCGCGGGCCAATGGCTGGCCAGCACCGCCCGCCCGCCCGCGCCGATGAATGCGCGCACCAGCCCGTCGAGCGAGGTGCCGCCGCCGGTCGCCACCCCGGCCTCGCGGGTCGACTGGATGTCGGCCTCGCCCGCCGTGTCGCAAGCAGAAAGGATCACCATATCGGCGTCGAGATTGAGTTCGAAGATTTCGCCGAAAGTCAGCAGTCCGTCGGACTGCCCGGCGGGTCCGAACGAAGTCAGCAGCGCGGGGCGTACCGGGCATCCGGATTCGGGCGGGGTCACCAGCCCGTGGGTGGCAAAGTGGAGGATGCGGAAGCGGTCGAGATCGGTCCGCCCCTTGACTGCGGTATCGCTGAACGCCGCGCCGGTCATCAGATCGCTGCCCCCTGCGCCAACCAGGCTGCGCGCCTTGATCAGCTCGGCGTCGGATACCGGGTTGTTCCATACTTCGAGCGGCCAGCTGCACCCCAGGTCCGCGTCAGTGGTCGCCGAGCGAACCCCGCTGGCCCTCGCCTGGGCAGGCGAAACGCGCGCGTTCTGGCCCAGCCCGAGATACGCCTCAGGCGCGTTCGATCCGGGCAGGTCGCGCCCGTCCATGAACGCGCGCGCCGATACCGCGGTCGAGACCAGCCGCGTCTTTCCCAGCCAGTCAACCATCGTTACGTCATAGGGATCGCCATCGGCCTTGCTCGCGCTCGCCTTGTACCGCGCGACCGAGGCGTCGTCGGTGACCAACAGGTTGATCGGAAGTTTGAGCATCGCCCCGTCGGGCTCGAAGATCAGATGGCGCGCGGCCATCAGGCGCTGGCCCGCCGGGGCGAGCAGCAACTGGTATAAGGTCCGGGAAAGCGCGACATTGAACGGCTCGGTCACATAATTCTGGCCGTCGAAGCGCGAGATCGAATTGCGCAGCGCCGCAACCGTCCGCTCCAATTCGCTGGCAGTCAGCCCGGCGCGATAGGCCCGCGCCCCGTCCTTGTCGGCAGTATAGACGTACACCTTCTGCCCCAGCACCGCGATCTTGGCATAAGCCTCACCGGGTTTGAGCCGCGACTTGAGCTCGGCCTCACCCAAAGCTCGCGAGGCCACCGCACGATACCGCGGATAGGCATTGAGCCCGACGATGGTGGTGCGCTCCTGCACCTCGAGATCGCGAATCTGCGTTGCGACTGCCGCAATCTCGTCAGCACGAGCAGCGGCGTCATCAAGCCGCGAAAGCGCCGCATACTGCATCCGCGCGCGCTCGATCGAGCGGGTCAGGCTGACCGACTGGCGAAACATCCGCGCCGCCTCGTCGTCGCCGCCCGACAATTCGCGCGCGAGCACCGCCTGGGTCTCTGCCACGCCGGGGCGTACCAGCGTTTGCGAGGAGGTGAAGAACGCCGCCGATGCTCCGGGATCGCGATCCATCCGGGCGACCAGCAGATCGAAATAGGGCGCCATCTGGCGGCTCAGCCCGGACAGCGGATCGCGCCGTTCGGCCGAGCGATCGACCACGTCGCGATAAAGCTTGAGCGCGTCTTCCTCACGCCCGCGGCGCACCAGAAACGCGGCGAGCTCGGCCTCCGACACTGCATAGCTGCGGGTTTCGGGATACTGCACCGCGACGATCTCGTTGGCCGAGCGCAGCAGCGATTCGGCCGAGGCGAAGTCGCCTCGCGCCTCGTCGATCTTGGCCAGCTCGCTGAGGATTTGCGCGCGCAGGCGGACGATCGAGACCACCCGCCCGTTGCGCACCGCCACCGCGCGGTCGAGCGCCTGGGCGAGTTCGGCGCGAGCCCCCGCAGGGTCGCCGCCCAGCCGCAGCGCGGTGCCTCTAAGCGCCTGCGCCTGCGCATCGAGAATCGCGGCGCGCTCCTCGTCGCTGAGCTTGAGCTCGTCGCTGATCCCCAGCGCGCGGTTTTTGGGGTCGGCGGCGTTGACCCGACCGGCAAGCTGGGGGCTGACCTCGAGCCGCTGGCGCAGCACATCGGCGCCCATTGCGCTCTGCATCCGCAGCGGTTGCGCGAGGCGAGCGATGGCGCCCGCGTAATCGCTCTGGTTGATCTTGTGGATCGCCACGTAGTTGCGCCGCAACCGCTCGACCACCGCGTTTCCCGGCGGCTGCGCATCGGCTTCGGAGAACAACCGCTCGGCCTCGCCGAACTGGCCGAGGTTCGAGCGTTGGAGCGCGGCGTTGACGAGGAATTCGACCCGGTCGCCCGCAACCTCGGCCTGGCCGGCCTGGCGCTGGTCGAGCGTTTCAAAATAGGCCGCCGCATCGGCGTAATCGCCCGAGTTGTTGCGGCGATAGCCTTCGGCCAGCGCGATCGCGGGATCGAGAGTTGTCGCCTGGATCCGCGCATAAGCCTCGCTGTCGCCGATCGAGGTGGTCGCGACCGAGACCTCGCCGGAAGCGGCCCGGTCGGCGATCAGCGAGCGCAGTGCCAGGGCAAGCGCGGAGCCATAGGCGGTAAAGCCTTCGGCGAACCAGCTTACCCGGCCTCGCTCGGTCGTTGCCACGGTGTAGTCCAGCGCCGGATTGCGCCAGCGGCAGCGTTGCTCGTTTGTCCCCGCGACGGTGGTCGAGGCTGCGGCGGTGGCGCCTGCGCAATCGACGTCTTTTGAGCGGCGCTCAGCTAAGCGGGCAGCGGGATCGGAACCGTCGCGGCGCAACGCGAACACATAGCCCACTGGCAGCGCCGAATCTCGGCATACCACCGCCCACGCCCGGTCGAACGGCGCTTGCATCGCGGCATCGGCAGCGCGGCTTTGCACCTGGCACAACGCGTTGCCGCCGTTGCCCAGCGGAAAACTGTCGCGAACCGAAAGTGGGAGCGTTGTACTTTGCGCCAGGGCTGCGGGCGCCTGACTGATGCTCGCAAGGCCCACCAAAGCGAGCAGCCACTGGATCGCACCGGACGTGATTCGCATGCCAGTCCCCCATCGCCGCCCCTTGGGGAGCGCCGTGTTGTCCTATCGTCTGCGACCGTTGCGTTTATGCTTATCGGCACACCATAGGGTGTTTGGCACCACTCTCCAAGGGGAACGACGCCCCAACTTCGCGCCATCCCTGTGGGTTAACCCCTTAGAATCCCTTGAATGCGACCGTTTCGGCCAGCGGAACGCGCGGAACTGGAAAAGTGTTAATAGGTGCGGCTGGATCGCGATAGCCGATCGCCATCCCGCAAAAAAAGATGTGTTCGTCGTCAATCCCAAGCCGCTCACGCATAAACGTGCCATGCAACGCCCAGATTTCTTGCGCGCAACTGTCGAGGCCCTCTTCGCGCAGCAGGAGCATTACGGTCTGGAGCCACATCCCCATATCGCTCCACTGCGGCGGGCCCATGTATTTGCGCGTATAAGTGAACAGCTGAACCGGCGCGCCAAAGCTACGCCAGTTCTCCGCCATCTGCTCCATCCGCCCTTGCATATCGTCTCGCGCCAGCCCGATCGCGTCGAACATCTTGCGCCCTACCGCGCGACGCTGATCCTCGTACCGCCCATCGAGATCCTTAGGATAGATCGCGTATTCGCCACCCGAGCCCATCGGATTGGCCTGCGAACGCGCCAAAATATCAGCGGTCAACAGCGCCAGCGGCTCACCTGTCAGCACGACCGCGTTCCATGGCTGGGTATTTCCCCCCGATGGGGCGTTGCGGGCCTTCTCCAGCACCCGTTCAAGCACCGCACGTTCAACCGGCCGGTCAATGAACTTGCGCACCGAACGGCGGGTAGCAACAGCCTCGGAAACGTCCATCATTCTTCCTCGAACAACCCTGCCAACTGCTCGACCATCGTGCCGCCGAGTTGTTCGACGTCCATGATCGTGACCGCACGACGATAGTAGCGGGTCACGTCATGACCGATGCCGATGGCCACAAGTTGCACCGGCGACTGGCGTTCGATCCAGTCGATCACTTTCCTCAGATGTTGCTCGAGGTAACCTGCGTTATTCACGGACAGTGTTGAATCATCGACTGGTGCACCATCTGAAATCACCATCAGGATACGGCGGTCCTCGGGGCGCGCCAGCAGCCGGGCGTGGGCCCACAGCAGCGCCTCGCCGTCGATGTTTTCCTTGAGCAAGCCCTCGCGCATCATCAGTCCCAGGCTGCGCCGGGCATGACGATAAGGCTCGCCGGCCTTCTTGTAGACGATGTGGCGCAAGTCATTGAGCCGCCCCGGCTGCGGTGCCTTGCCGCCCGCCAGCCACGCCTCGCGGCTTTGCCCGCCCTTCCACGCGCGGGTGGTGAAGCCCAAGATTTCGGTCTT
The DNA here is from genome assembly GCA_031370725.1 of Novosphingobium sp. Classification (GTDB taxonomy): domain Bacteria; phylum Pseudomonadota; class Alphaproteobacteria; order Sphingomonadales; family Sphingomonadaceae; genus Novosphingobium. Next base: position 1,809 of record JANMQW010000370.1, on the reverse strand, counting down.
GACCCCACAGCGTTCGAGCGTGCGCGCCAAGATATCCGCACTGATCGCGGCGATCGAAATCGGCCGCCCGCGCATTGACCCTGAATTGTCGATCAGCAGCGTGACCACGGTGTCCTTGAACTCGACTTCGCGCTCGACCTTGTAGCTGAGCGAGAGGCCCGGCGAGACCACTACGCGGGCCAGCCGCGCCGCGTCGAGGATGCCTTCCTCCTGATCGAAGTCCCAGCTGCGGTTCTGCTGCGCCATCAAGCGCCGCTGGAGCCGGTTGGCGAGCTTGGTGACGATCCCTTGCAAGCCCTTGAGCTGGGTATCGAGATAGGCGCGCAGGCGGGTGAGTTCGTCCTCATCGCACAGCTCGCGCGCCTCGATCACCTCGTCGAAGGCGGTGGTGAAAGGTTTGTAGTCGAAGTTGTCGGGCAGTTCGGTCCAAGGCCGGTTGGGCCGGGTGGGGAGCATCCCGTCCTCGCTGTCGTCCGCCATTTCGCCGTCGTCGCTGTCATCGATTTCCTCGCGATCGGCCTCGCCTTCGCTGTCGTCGTCGCCTTCGCTGCTGTCGCCGGTGGTCTCGGTGCGTTGCTCGTCGTCGGCGGCGTTGTCGCCGTCGTCCTGGTCGTCGCCGTCGTCCTCGCCGTCATCCTCGTCGCCAGTGTCTTCGGGCGGGATGTTGTCGGGTGTGCGGGTCAGTTCGAGATGCTGGAGCATATCCAGGGCAAGCCCCTGGAATGCCTTCTGATCATCGAGCGACAGCGCCAGCGCATCGAAATCGGCGCCCGCCTTGTCCTCGATCCAGCCGCGCAGCAGATCGGCTCCGGCGCGCGCCGCCCCAGGAACGGCCTGCCCCGTCAGATGCTCGCGCAGCAGCAGCGCCAGCGCAGACTGGACCGGCACCTCGTCGGCTTGGCTGGCCCGCGCGATCGGGTTGGCGGCGATCCGCACATCCATCGCCGAGGCGAGGTTTTCGCGCATCCCGGCATAGGCTTTCGATCCGAGCGCCTCGTAACGCACTGTCTCGATCTCGTCATAACAAGCCCGTGCAACCGCTTCGGCGGGGGCATTTTTCCCGTGTAGCGCTTCGTTATGATGACGCAGCCGCAGCGCCATGCTGTCGGCAAATCCGCGCGCCTCCATCGCCTGCCCGCGCGGCAGGCTGCGCCCCGGCATAGGCACCTTGAGGTTCTTGCCCGACTGGCTCGGCGCATCGGCGGTCCATGCCACCTCCAACTCGGGCTCATGCGCGATTGCTCGGGCAGTACCGGTCAGGACAGACTTGAAGCGGTCGAGAGGGGTTTCGTCGCCCATAAGCTCAGATCGACTGCCCCGTTTTCGCCCAATCGGCAAGGAAGCCGGCGATGCCCTGGTCGGTGAGCACGTGCTTGAACAAGCCGCGGATCACCGCGGGCGGCGCGGTCATCACATCGGCGCCGATCTTGGCGGCTTCGAGTACGTGAATACCGTGGCGGACGCTGGCGACCAGAATTTCGGTTCCAAACGAATAGTTGTCGTAAATCAGACGGATATCCGAGATAAGTGCCATCCCGTCGAACCCGTTGTCGTCATGCCGGCCGACGAACGGCGAGACGAAGCTGGCCCCCGCCTTGGCCGCGAGCAGCGCCTGGTTGGCCGAGAAGCACAGCGTGACGTTGACCATAGTCCCGTCGCTGGTGAGCTTCTTACAGGTCTTGAGCCCATCGATCGTCAGCGGAACCTTGATGCAGACATTATCCGCAATCTTGCGCAGGATTTCAGCCTCGCGCATCATCCCGGCGTGGTCGAGCGCGACCACCTCGGCGCTGACCGGTCCATCGACCA
>JANMQW010000369.1:0-2357 GCA_031370725.1 Novosphingobium sp. | reverse complement strand
GCGGAGCAGACGGGCGAGGTGTGCCGCGTTTGCAGCGACCATTTTGGCCGATTCGGTGACCTTGCGCGGGCAATGCTCGAGGTCCTGAAAATCGATGTGATGCATCGCCTCGCCAACCCAATAGCATGCAGCCGAGGCGGGGATTGTCCAGCCGGTGTCGTTGAGGCTCTGGAACAGCTGCGAGCTGGCCCAGTGCGCGCCGTCCTCGTTCCCGACGATCGCCGCGACAGCCACTTTGGAATAGCTCGGCATCCGCCCCTTGGCGTCGGTTTCGGAGAGGAACGCGTCCATCCGCTCGAGGCACAGCTTGGCCACGCTCGATGCCTGCCCCATCCAGATCGGGGTGCCGAAGATCAGGATGTCGTGGGCGAGAATTTTCGCGCGGATCGCCGGCCAGGCATCGCCCTTGCCCATGTCGGACTCTACGCCCCATTTCACAGCATGTGCGGCGATCCGGATCGTTTCGGAAACGGTCACGCCAAGCTTTGCGAAATGCTCGGCCAGCACCCCGATCATCGCGTCGGTCGAGCTTTTGCCCGTGGCCTTGAGCGAGCAATTGATCGCGATTGCAGTAGGATTGGCGGGGTGTGGGTTACTGGCCATTCCAGCTCAACGCCCCACCGGCGGCTTGGTGCCTCAGGTTCTGGTCAGATTGGCCAGCGGCAAGACAAACCGGACCCGATGGCCATCGCCGTCGAACCAGCGTTCGACCTTGCCGCCGGTTTCCAGCGGCACCAGCCGTTCGATGATCGTAGTGCCGAACCCGCGTGATGCAGGCTGCGTTGCGGCAAATCCGCTTTCCACCCAATCGAGCGTCAACACGCCTTCGTCCGGGGCCACCGACCACATTACTCCGATCGATGCCCCTTCGCGGCAGAGCGCGCCGTATTTGGCGGCGTTGGTCGCCAATTCGTGAAATGCCATCCCCAGGGTCTGTGCCGCCGTGCCCGACAACAGGACTTGCGGACCACTGATCGAGGCGGCCTCGCCCGCCTGGCCGAACGGAGACAACTCGGCCCGCAGCAGATCGGCCATCGACGCTTCTTGGCTTGCCTGGAGCAGCACCGACTGGGTGCGCGCCAGCGCCCCCAGCCTTTGGCGGAGCTTTTCGACATACGTGCCAAGCTCCTTTTCCTCGCGCGCGGTGAGCTCGCAGATTGCCGCGACCTTCGCGAGCAGGTTCTTCATCCGGTGATCGAATTCACGCAGCACCGCATCGCGGGTCTCTTCGGCCTCAACCTCCGATGTGACGTCGAGCGCCTTTTGGAGCATCCCGATGATCGACCCGGCGGAATCGCGAACCGGAATGTGGTACGTAGTCCAGATCGTGGTCTTCAACCCGCCGCCTTCGCTGGCCGGCCGAGCGATGTCGAACCGTTCGCGGACCACCGCAGTCGTCGCACCGCCAAGTGCACGGCGGAACGAATCCTCGAACAACGCTCGCCGCTCGGGTGCTTCGGGAAAGGCGTCGAACACGAACTGGCCCATCAGAGCGTCGCGCTCACGCCCAACCAACGCCAGATAAGATGTGTTGGCATCGATGTAGCGAAGGTCGTGATCGAGCATCATGTAAGGCGAAGGCAGTCGTGCAAACAAGTCGCCAAAATCGATATCGAGACTCATTACGTGCTCCCCCGGGCACGACTTGCAACGGCCTTCGGCGCCAACTGCTTAACCGCAGATCGTGCGTGTATCAACGCGACTTCGCAGCCAGGGGCGGCGATGGCACCGGCCGACGGTAATCAGCTGGGCCGGACTGCACCTGCTTTCGGGCTTGTCGCGCTTTTCCGCTTTGACCCGATACTTTGGGAGCGTACCCTTCCTACCGGTCGCGATGGTTTGGGGGGAGAAATCGCGATGGGTAACCGTGTCGAGCGCACCGCATGTCGCCGCCTGGTTTTGGGAGGCTCGTTGGTTCTGGCGAGCACGTTGCTTGCTGCAGTGTGGCCCGCCGCCGCGCAAAATCCCGCGCCCGCCGGACCCGGTGCCCGCGAACTGCTCAACAATCACGACAACATCGATCCGGCCTCGCGCGCGCTGGGCGGCGCGGTGTTTCGCGAAAGCTGCGCCGCATGCCACGGCTCGGGCGCAGGTGGTGCGCCCGATACCACCGCTCTGGCCTTTCTGGCACCGCAATCGGTGTTGCGCGCGCTCACCACCGGTCGAATGCAGGGGCAAGGCGCTGCGCTATCGCAGGCGCAAAAGGTCGCAGTGGCCGAGTTCCTGACCCACCGCCGGCTCGATACGGCGGCGCTCGCCGCCAAGCCGCTGATGTGTAGCGCCAAGGTCGCGAAATTCGATTTCGCCGATACCCCGCCGTTCGCCAACTGGGGGCTGGATGTCGGCAACGGCCATGC
>JANMQW010000363.1:0-7731 GCA_031370725.1 Novosphingobium sp. | reverse complement strand
TCGGCATCACGCAATAGCTGCGCCTGCTTGTCCGCGCTGAAGCGGTTCCAGGTTGCCACCATTTGCGTCATGCGCGGATTGCGCGCGAAACGAACCTTATGGCGGGCGATGAAGCGCCAGTAGAGAAGGTTGAACGGGCAGGCTTTTGGCCCTTCCCTGGCTTTCACATCGTAAGCGCAGGCGCTGCAATAATCGCTCATCCGATGGATATAGGCACCGCTGGCCGCATATGGCTTGCTCGCCAGCAACCCGCCATCGGCAAATTGGCTCATGCCGACGGTGTTGGGCAATTCGACCCACTCATACGCATCGGCATAAACCGCCAGATACCATTCGTGCAGCGCATGCGGATCGACCCCCGCCAGAAGCGCGAAATTGCCCGTCACCATCAGACGCTGGATGTGATGGGCGTAGGCTTCTTCGCGCGTCTGGGTGATGCACGCGCGCATACAAGCCATGGGAGTATCTGCGCTCCAGTAGAATTCGGGGAGCGAGCGGTGGGCTTCCAGCACGTTGCTCTCGGAATAGCAGGGCATGCGCCACCAATAGAACCCGCGTATGAACTCGCGCCAGCCAATGACCTGGCGGATAAAACCCTCCGCGCTGTTGAGCGGGACCCTGCCCGCGCGCCACTCCGCCTCCACCGCGCGACACACGCTGAGCGGATCGAGCAGTCCTGCATTGAGATAAACGGATATGACCGCATGGCACAGGAACTTGTGATCGCGCAGCATCGCGTCTTGATAGGTGCCAAAATCGGGCAGACCTGCGCTCAGGAAATGGGCAAACGCCTGCTCCGCTTCCGCCCGCGAGGTCGCAAACCAGAACGGCTCTAGATCACCGAAGTGATCACCAAAACTGCTGGCAACAAGGTCCAGGACTTCGCGCGTGATGGGATCGGTGGCGAAGCGCAGCGGCTGGGGCATCAGCTGCCCATTTTGTGCTGGCTTGCGATTGTCTGCATCGAAGTTCCATTGGCCGCCAGCCGGTTGCTCGCCCTCCATCAAAAGGCCCGTCTTGCGCCGCATCAGCCGATAGAAATGCTCCATGCGCAGACCTTTGCGATCTTGCGCCCATTGCGCGAATCCATCACGGTCGGCCAGAAATCGATCATCGGGCAATAATTCGGTGGCTTTCCAGCCGCGCATTGCCTCCATGAGCCGCCATTCGCCCGGCTCCGTGGCAAGCGTTTGATCGAGCCCGTGACGCGCCAGCGCACGCGTCACTTCGCCCTCTAGCGTGCCGGTGTTGCTAGGATCATCGATCTGCACATAGTCCACCTGCCAACCCGTATTGCGTAATTCCGCTGCGAAATGGCGCATGGCGGAAAATACGAACGCGAGCTTCTTCTGGTGATGGCGGACGTAGCTTGCCTCGGCCATCACTTCGGCGAGGAGCACTACATCATTCGCGCGGTCACCAGATCGAAGCGCCGACAGTCCCGGCGTCAATTGATCCCCTAAGACAAGGATGAGCCGCGCAGGCATAACCGATTATCGGGCTGCGGCGCGCAGCAATCAGATCAAAGCCATCGCGCATAATACGATGTGCGCCAAAACAGCGCCAATCGCGACCAGATTGACTGGACTGGCTTCGAAGTATCGTACCATCATGAAATTCCCTGGGTTCCGATTGGACCGAGTGTCGTCCGACATGGTCTGCTGGCAACGTGCCGATGCCCGCGCATCAAGCCGGATAATCATTGCGCACAGCGTCGTTCGGCCCGTTAAGCAATGCTATCGACGTGCATTGGCCGTAAACACTGTCGGACGCTTGGCTGCCGCTGTGTAAGTCGCAACGGTGATTGTCGCGGCAGCAATCAAAACGGCGTGCCCGATCAAGCTATAAGCGAGGAACGTGTAGCTGCCGATAGCGATCGCGAAGGACGACGCCCAGATCCACCCAAGGACCTGAAAAACCATATGCCTTACCTGCAAATCGGGGATATGGCGAAGCGGGCTCTTGTCGTGATCGAATATGAATTCCCACGCGGAGACAACGAGCTTTTTCATAACATACTTCCCTTCTTCATCTGAAATTTAATCAGACTTTTTCTATGATGCTTTTTTAGCACGCCCTAGTTAGGCTTTACATATGGTCTTTGGGGCATGTCGCCAGTCAGTCATTATGACCGATTTGTTGCTTGTCGTCACTGATTCAACACGTTGCAGAAGCTACGAACGCAACAGACCGGATTCGAGCAATCCAGCGGCAGTGGTTCCTGTCAGTTTTGCGCCGTGACCGGAATTGGCCAAGTGGTGCGCCAATATCCGGCCAGACAACCACGCGCATTCGACGCGCGGACCCATAAGCCAGTCTCCGCAAACGCCAAGCCCGATGGTCTGGTTCCACAAAGCGCCATCGCCCGTGCCCGCAGAAAGTGCGTAGCGCCAGCGATGCGAGACGGCGGCAACCGGTTGGGGAAGAGTACACGCCACCGCATCAGCCAGCGCCGCTAGCAGCAACGCCGTGACGTGTTCGGATGATGCTTCCAGCTGCGCAAGCGACCAAGCCCCACTGCCCTGCACTACCCAGGCCTCGGGTCCCCGACGGCCCGGCTTGGCGCTGTTGCGGGCAGCCCAACCGATGGCGCCGTGGTTGCGGATCGTCATCGGCAGATCGTCCAGCGTACGATCGAACACGAACATGCTTGTCCAGCATGGCTGCGATCGAGCCAAAAGCGCAGTTCGCGCCATAGAAAAATCGTGCAATGACAGAATGGCCGCTGCCTGTTCGGCCGGAATAGCTAGCACGGCCGCATCGAACGGCCCGATCTCGCCGTTTTTGCCCATCAGCCACCACTGGTTGTTCTTGCGCGCCATGGCTGTGACGAGGTGATTCCATGTCACGGCATGAGCCGAGGCCATCTGCTTGATGATCGCGTTCATCCCGGGAACGCCGATCCAGGCGTCCGCCCCAGCGTGCGGCCACGGCAATACGATTCCAAGATCGCGCCAGGTCGCGACCACCTCTTCGAAATCGGGATCGCGGGCGGTAAAATACTGCGCGCCGTGATCGATCGCCACTTCGCCAATCGGGGTCTGCAAGCGTCGGGTCGCCATGCGCCCGCCGGGACCGCGGCCTTTGTCAAATACAGCCACCGAGTGCCCGGCTTGGCTCAACGCGTCGGCACAAGCCAAACCCGCCATGCCTGCTCCGACAATTGCAACCCTCATGCTGATCAACAGTTTTTCATCAGCGACAACACTTCCTTGCGGCTGTCAGCGTTGTCGAGGAAGCAGCCGAGCATACGGCTGGTCACCATCCCGACGCCGTGGGTCTTGACCCCGCGCCCGGTCATGCAGCCGTGCTGTGCCTCGATCACCACGGCAACGCCCTGCGGCTTGAGGTTGTCCCAGATCGACTTGGCGACCTGAGCGGTAAGCCGCTCCTGGACTTGCAGGCGCGAGGCGTAACCATGCAAGACCCGGGCAAGTTTGGAGATCCCGACCACGCGCTCTGACGGCAGATAAGCGATCGAAGCCGTGCCGATGATCGGTGCCATGTGATGTTCGCAGTGCGACTGGAACGGAATGTTTTTCAGCAGAACGATTTCGTCATAGCCGCCGACCTCTTCAAAGGTTCTGGCAAGGTGAAGACCCGGATCTTCATCATAGCCCTGACAATACTCACGCCAGGCGCGGGCGACGCGCTTGGGAGTGTCGGCGAGCCCCTCGCGATCGGGATCATCGCCTGCCCAGCGGATAAGGTTGCGGATCGATTGCTGGATTTCTTCGGGAACGAAGAGCTTGCCCTCACCCAGATCGAATTCGGAATTGTTTGTCAGGTCGTTCATCACAGCATCCCTTCCAACATCTTCAGTTCTGGTTTCAGCTCCGGCTCGCCAGCGCTCCGAACACCGCGATCAGGAGGACGGCGATGCCCTGGAAAAGAACCCGCTGCGCCATCATCCGATTCTGCTGCACCCCGAAGGCTTCACGAGGTTGGTCGTCAGTCTGGCGGATCATCTCGCCATCGCGGAAAAAGGCCATCAAGCCTCTGACGAGGGCAGTCGCAGCCGCAATTGCAAAGCCGCCGATCAACACGATCAAAAAAAATGTCATGATGTAGCTGTCCAGAAATCTTGGTCGCAGACGCCAGCGTGAGAAACACACTGCTTGGAGCGTCTCTCTTTCCGGCACCAACATCGGAAAGCCAACACGGCCAAAGGGGCACTTCACCTGCGCTCAGCGATCGGCTAGACGGGATTAGCCTATGACTCTTCGTTCCATGATCGCGACCAGTCCGATCGCAGCTGTGATCAGCGATCCGCGCTTGCCGGACAATCCGATTGTCGAATGCAATGAAGCATTTGTGACGTTGACAGGTTACCAAACCGAAGAAATCATCGGGCACAATTGCCGGTTTCTGACAGGCGAGCGTACCGAACCTTGGCTGATCGAAATGTTGCGCAACGGTATCCGCCGCCGTCAGCCGGTGATGGTTGAAATATTGAACTACAAGAAAGATGGTACGCCATTTCGCAATGCGGTGATGGTCGCTCCGATTTTCGATGCAGAGGGTGAACTGGAGTATTTTCTGGGATCACAGGTCGAGATTGCCGAAGATGTTGCGCGGGCGAATGACGCCCGGCGTGAAGCGGCCTTCGATCGCATTGCCGCACTCAGCCGCCGCCAGCGCGAAGTTTTGCTGCAATTGGCTGCGGGCAAGCTCAACAAGCAGATTGCCTATGAGTTGGGGCTCAGCGAGCGGACGGTAAAGATGCACCGCGCGGCGGTTTTTGTATCGCTTGGGGTAAAGACCAGTGCCGACGCCATTCGGCTGGCGATAGAGGCTGGTTATTAGACCCGAATCTGGGACTAAGTCCGAACGGTACCGCCTACCTCACTGCGCAAACCTCTCCCGCTCAGCGTGGCTCAGGCATCCCGGTCGATGCTGCCCACCAGGCGCTCGCTGCAATAATAGCTGAGCGACAGCCATAGCGAGGCCGCACCAAGGGCATGCCACACCGCATGGCCCTGGAGCAGGCTCCGCGGCGCGCAGACTACGTTTTGCTGGTCGAGAATCCAGAACCCGAAGGCCACCGCCGTGGCGAGGATGCCGCCGAGATAGTATCGCAAACGCGCGCCCGGCCGCAACGGTCGCGCAAACACCAACTCGACCACGATAGCCAGGATCAGCAGCACCGCGAACAGCCAGCGCCGCACCTCGGGCAGCATGATCAGCACCGCGATCAGCATGCCGCACAGCGCGACATAGAGCGCAATCGCGGCACCATCGGGGATGCGGCGCCACCTCGCCAGCGCGCGAACCAGCAGGAACGAGCCCACCAGATACATCCCGACCACATCGAGGAATTGGCCCCACAACGTCAGGGTCGCATGCATCAGAGCCGAGCCGAGCCCGACCGCGATCGCCGTCAGCCCCAGGGTGCGAGCGGCAAGCGGCGACATCGCCGATGCCGCATCGCGCCCTTCGGCGAGGACGATCATCAGGAAACCGATCAGGACATAGCCAAAGGACGACCAGGTGTTGGCCGGCTGCAACACCAGCGCGCCGCTGCGCGGCAGCTCGCAGAAACAATGCGTCGCGGTGCAGGTGGCCGGGGCATAGGCTGCCCAGTTCGGGCCAAGCACAGAAAGTGCGGCAAGCACGCCCAGCGCGGACAGCGCGGTCAGCGCCAGCGCGACCACCATGGATCGTGCAGAAATCGTCTGCGTCATGTCCGGCCTTCCCCTGTCGCGCGGCAAGCTAGTCCAATCAACTGAACGCATCAACGACACCGAGAACCAACCGCAAGACGATGAAGACGGCCATTGGGCATCGGTCTTTCGTTGTGTGGTCACGCTTGGCGCTCAGTGGCAATCTGCTTGGACATGCCCTAGACGAATGCGTTGGGGAATGACGAGGGAGGGGAACCAGTTGCCGGTCGCAGATCAAGAGATGGCTCAAGGAACAGCCTCAAAACCTCGCTGGTGGCTGATCTTCGCTGGATTGGCCATTGTCCTGGCAGGGGCCTTTCTGGCGCAGCTCGTGCGGACCGCGGATGGCACGACCGTCCGCGACATCCGGTTTGCCGGCACGAATGGCACAGTCATGAGCGCGCTGTTATATGTGCCGAAAAATGCCACCCCGAAAACCCCGGCGCCGGGAGTTCTCGCGGTTCATGGCTATATAAACTCGCGCGAAACCCAAGACGGCTTTGCCATCGAATTTGCCCGCCGCGGGTATGTGGTGTTGGCGCTCGACCAGACTGGGCACGGATACAGCGGCGGTGCGGCGTTCGCGAACGGGTTCGGCGGCCCCGATGGGCTGCACTATCTGCGATCCTTGGCGATGGTCGATACCGCCCAGATCGGACTCGAAGGGCACAGCATGGGCGGGTGGACGGTGCTCGCTGCGGCTGCCGCCATGCCCGATGCCTATTCGTCGATGGTCCTGGAAGGATCCTCGACCGGCGCGCCTTATGCCCAGGAAGGCTCACCCACCTGGCCGCGCAATCTCGCGCTCGTGTTCAGCCGCTATGACGAGTTCTCGAAGCTCATGTGGGGCGTGGATCGCGCGCAGGACGTGGCCGCCAGCAAAAAGTTGCAAGCGGTTTTCGGCACCAGTGCTCCCGTTGCAGAACAGCGACTGTATGGCGCGATTGCCCAAGAGACCGCGCGAAAGCTTTTTCAGCCGTCCACGACCCATCCCGGCGATCATCTCTCGACGGCTGCGATTGGCGATGCGGCGGAATGGTTTGGCGCCACGCTCAAGGGCGGCACCCCGCGGCCGCCGAGCGATCAGATCTGGTACTGGAAGGAAGCTGGTACCGGGATCGGCCTGGTCGGCTTCATCATGATCATGCTGGGTGCGTTCGATGCGCTTGTCCGCCTGCCGTTTTTTGCCTCCGTGCGCGCACAGGCGATCCCGGCGGCAGAACAGCGGGACCGCCGCTGGTGGCGGGCGTTCGCATTCAATACAGGGCTGCCGGCGTTGCTGTTTTTCCCTACCTTCATCACGGCCTTCGTTCTGCTGCCGGCGTCGAAGTGGCTGCCGCAGGCGGTGACGACGCAGATCACGCTGTGGGCCCTGGTCGGCGCTGGGGTAAGCCTCGTGCTAGGCCGCTTGATGCAGAGCCGCGCCGATACTCAGCAATCGGACTGGCCGAAATCGATCCTGTTGGCCGGGGCAACGGTTGCGGCGGGGTACGCCGCCCTGTGGTTGACCGATCAGGTTTTCCATACGGATTTCCGACTATGGGTCGTCGCGGTCAAATTGCCCAGTGTCCGCCAATGGGCGATTGTCGCAATCTATGTCGTGCCGCTGACGCTAGCGTTTCTGGTGACGACCCGATCGCTTGCCAGCGCCACGATCCGCAGCGACAGCGCCCGGCGGCGCACCCTCGCCGCGATCCTGATGCTCACCACCGGCTTCATCGTGATGCTCAGCGTGATTTATGGGGTGTTGTTCATGACCGGAACGCTGATCACCGCATTCGATCCGCTCAGCACCGTGATCGCGCTGCAGTTCGTACCGGTGCTGGCCGCGGTGGCGATCATCGCGACGTTCACGTGGCAGCGGACCGGCAGCTATCGCACCGGCGGGCTGATAGCCGGGTTGCTGGTGACGCTTTATGTGGTTGCTGGCACCGCCACGCAAGTTTGAGTCAGGCCCGGCAAAATTCAGGCAGACCGTCCGCGCGCGGTCACTGGCCAGATCGCGATCAGATCTTCGCCGTCAATGACATGGTATGCGTCGTATAAGTTCACGGTCGGATCGCAGTGC
>JANMQW010000361.1:0-2216 GCA_031370725.1 Novosphingobium sp. | reverse complement strand
GCACTGCGCCGGGAACGGGCGGGTAAGGCGCTGAGTGCGGGCGGTCGGGTGACCGACGCGATCTATGAGGCGGGATATTCCGGCCCGTCGCGGTTCTATGCGGACAATGGTGAGCGGCTGGGGATGACGGCATCTGCATGGCGCGATGGCGGTCGCGGGATGACAATCCGCTGGGCGGTTGTCCCGACCAGTCTGGGCCGGATGCTGGTCGCGGCAACCGACAAGGGTGTTTGCCGCTTGTCGTTTGCCGAGGGCGTCGAAGCCCTGATCCAGCGGTTTCCAAACGCCGAGCTGGTCGAAGGCGGAACCGAATTTGCCGGATTGCTGGCAAAGGTCGTGGCAGCAGTTGAAGCGCCCGGCGACTTCAGCCACATTCCGCTCGACGTCAAAGGCACCGCGTTCCAGGAGGCCTGCTGGCGCGAATTGCAGCGCATTCCTCCCGGCGAAACGCGCAGCTACGCCCAGATCGCCGCTGCCGCGGGCAACCCCAGGGCGGTGCGTGCGGCGGGATCGGCGAACGGCGCCAACAACGTCGCGGTACTGATCCCGTGCCATCGCGTAATCCGCAGCGACGGCAGCCTGGGCGGCTATGCCTACGGGCTGGAGATCAAGCGCAAGCTGCTCGAAAAGGAACGCGGCCAATGACCAAGATTGAAACCTTCCGCGCGCTCCACATCCCCGGCGATCCGCTGGTGCTGTTCAACATCTGGGATGCGGGCAGCGCCAAAGCGGTCGCTGCGGCAGGAGCGAAGGCGATTGCCACCGGCAGCTATGGCGTCGCCTGCGCACGCGGCAGCAGCGATGGCGAAAACCTCTCGCTCGACGAGGCGCTGGCCAATCTGGGGGAAATTCTCGGCGTCACCGACCTGCCGGTCAGCATCGACATGGAAGCCGGTTATGGTGCCGACGCCGCGGCGGTCGGGCGCTCGATGGCTCAAGCTCACGCCGCGGGGGCGGCGGGGATCAACATGGAAGACCGGATGCCCGGCGAAACGGCCTTGCTTGACGTCGACGAAGCGGCAGCACGGATCGGCGCGGCGGCGGCCACCGGCGTGTTCGTCAACGCCCGCTGCGATGTGTTTCGCGGCCAGGATGCGGTCGCGGACGGCGAGACACTTGTCACCGCCACGCTTGAACGCGCGCGGGCCTATGCCGAGGCGGGGGCAGGGGGCCTGTTCGTGCCGTTCCTGTCCGACGCGCGCTGCATCGCCGCGATCTGCGAAGCCTCGCCGCTGCCAGTCAACGTCCTGTGGTCCAAGCCGTGCGGCGACCGCGCCACACTGGCCGCCCTAGGCGTCGCCCGGATCAGCCACGGCCACCAGCCTTGGGCGGCGGCGATGGCTTGGCTTGGCGAGCAGGCGGCAGCAGTGCTGGGTGGCGGGGTGCCGGATTACGCGGCGTAGCCTCAATCCCGGGTAGCCCTCCACCGGCTCCTAATAATTCCCCAACTGCTCCACGAGCACCTCGTGAAACCGGCTGATCCCGCCTTCCAGCGTGCCCAAGGTCAGCTCTGAAATAGCCCCGCTCGCCAGCCCTACCTGGCCCAACGCGGCGGCGCGGAAATCTTCGCCGCCGAACACGCCGCCGTCGAGCAGGTCCCAGCTCCGCTGCCAGTGATCGCGCGCCTTTTCCGATCCGGGCGCTTCGGGGCTCAACATGAAATCCTCGACCAGCGTCCGCTCGTGGCTTTGCGGCATCAGCGTCATCAGGTTTACGTAATCGGGGCTGACCACCACCACGGTTGCCGGAAACAGTTGATAGGCGAACGTCACGTAACGCCGCATCTGCGCCCAGTCGGTCAGATCGATGCCCTCAAGCTCAGCCGCGCGGCCCACCGCCGAACGTTGATGTGCGCCCACCGCGTCGCCGCTGGCGATCCCGTCCTTGAAGAACGGCCCGATCGTATCGGCGTGGAGCCGCAGCACGTGGTAGCTTTCCAGGAACGCGTCCATGATCAGCTTCCAGTTGCCCGCAACGTCGTGGACCCGCCTTGCGAACAGGTGGTGATCCTGCATCCCGAACGCGGCAAAATCGGCGCTGACGGTGGTGGCATCCGTGAAATCAGCGTCCTGAGGCGCAAACCAGATCAGCCCGCCGGCCTCGATGCTCGGCAATTCGACCAGGCCGTGGGCTGCCTTGTCGAGCCCGGGGAACGTTTCGGGCCGGGGCAGCGCGAGCAGCTTGCCGTCCAGCTTGTAGGTCCACGCGTGATACGG
>JANMQW010000358.1:0-1887 GCA_031370725.1 Novosphingobium sp. | reverse complement strand
CAATCCCGCAGTTGGCCCGAGCGCCAGCGCGACCACCGGCACCGCCTCGAGATTGATCACCACGTCGCGCCAGCCGTGGACCGCGGGGATATACGTCGCGCCTATGGTCTCGAGCGTCTTGACCGAGCCACCCCCGCCGGTGCCGTCGATCATCCGCACGATCGGTAGCCCCATGGTGTGCGCCATCGCCTCGGCCTGCATCATCTTGCGGTGGATCGAGGCATCGGCCGATCCGCCGCGCACGGTGAAATCGTCGGCGGTGGCCACGATCGGGCGGCCCTCGATGTCGGCGCGCCCGAAGATGTAGTTGGCGGGGGCGAGATCGGTCAGTTCGCCGTTCTCGTCATACGTGCCCTTACCCGCGATCTTGCCGATTTCGCGAAAGCTGCCCGCATCGACCAGCGCGGCGATGCGGGCACGCGCGTCCATCTTGCCGCGACCGTGCTGGCGCGCGACCTTTTCAGGACCGCCCATCTGCTCGGCCAGCTCGCGGCGGCGGCGCAATTCTTCGAGTTCGGGTTCCCAGGTCACGCTTGCGTGGACCACATGGACCACGGTCCAGGGGAATTTTTCTCACTCCTATTTCCGGGATTGGTGAGCGTAGTCGTAAAGCGCGGATAATCGTTCATGCCGCGACTAGGCCACGAAAAGTCCCGTGTAGGAAAGCGTTTTCAGCGAGCGCGGGGAATGCACTGCTCGGCGGCAACGCCCTTGAATTCGCGGCAGCCATAAAGAACGATCTCGCTGCCCGCCGGATCGCGCGAATAACTGAACTGGAGTTGGGCGCGCGAGGCGGGCGGCAGCGGCAGCGCGGCGGGGACCAGCCCGCCCTGCGTCCAACCATAGACGCGGCAGGTGCCCTTCCCATTACACAGGCCGCGCGCGGTGGCGATAGCGCTGGCGGTGCCCTTGCCCGGATCGACCGTCACAAAGTTGGCCCGCCCCGAAGGGTCGCGCATCACAACTGTCGCGCCCGAATTCTTGGGAACCAGCTTGGCTGCTGCGAGCGCATCGACAGATACGACCGGCGAGGCAACCGGCGCTGCCGCCAGCGATACCGCAAAAACATCGGGCTCGCCCCCACGATAGGCGATGTTCGATGCCGCCGCGCTGCCCCAGTAGCCGGGCCAGCGGAAAAACAGGTGCGTCTGGACTTGCGCAATCTTGGTCAGCTTGGGGCTCCACCACGGATAGACCCAATCGGTGTGGTAATGCGTGGCGATGCCCACCGGCGCGAACACCCGCCCACCCAGCGCCTCTTGCGAGCGCATCAGCGCGGCGGCGCGCGCGGCATCGCTGTAGCGCCGGTCGAGCGAACCATCGCAGGTGAAGGTAAACTGGCACCCGGTGCGGCGCTGCGATCCTTCGAAAACCACCCCGCACACGCTGCGCGCAAACGCCGGGTGGCGCACCCGGTTGAGCACCACCTGGATCACCGCGCGCTGTGCGGCGTCGTCACCCCCGGCCTCGGCCAGTGCGGCCAGCGCGAGGCAATCGGCGGCGCGGGTGCGGTCTTGTGACGTGCCGGTGAAGCGAAACGACGCGGCGGGGAGCAGCTTCTCGGCGGAGAATGGATCGGCGGTGTTCTGGGCCTTGGCGTCGGCGGGGGCTGAGGCGGGGGCAGCGATCACCGGGGCGTCGGAGGCGCGTGCGGGGAGCGCGGTTAGGGGGGTGGCGGAGGCTGCGGGGGGGGCCGAAACCTTGTCGCCATGGAACGACGCCCACGCCAGCAAAACCACTAGCGCCAGCGCGACCGTCAACAGCCCCGCCATAAGCGCCAGACCCCACGGCTTGGGGGGCGGAGTTTCGGCTGTGGCAGGCAAGACGACGTCGGCGGGCATTGCCGCCATATCAGGACGTGGGGTGGCACTCACAAGGGGCGCTCAG
>JANMQW010000332.1:0-5979 GCA_031370725.1 Novosphingobium sp. | reverse complement strand
GTCGAACGGATCGAACTTGCGCCCCTGCTCGGCGATATCGACGGCCTGATCCGGCGCATGCTGGGCGATCGCATTGTGCTGGAGATTGATGTTTCGGAGCCCGATCTGGCCGTCCACACCAATCGCGCCGCGCTCGAGATGGCGCTGCTCAACCTGGCCGGCAACGCCCGCGATGCAATGCCCGATGGCGGCAAGCTGCGCATTGCGGCACGCCCTGCGGATCAGGATGGTACAGTCGAGGTATGCATTTGCGACAGCGGAACCGGCATGCCCGAGACGGTTGCCGCGCGCGCGCTCGATCCATTCTTCACCACCAAAGATGTCGGCAAGGGCACCGGGCTCGGGCTGGCTCAGGTTCACAGCCTGATGCTGCAATCGCAAGGCTCGATCGAAATCAAGTCCGCCCCGGGCGAAGGAACCACGATCCGGCTGGCGTTTCCAGCGGGCTGATACCGCGGCCAGTGCGCTGCACCCAAGAATCATCGATGGTTTCAAATCCGGGCGGGGCTGTGTAAGGGCCGGGCCGAACCACCGGACGAGAGCGTTTCATGACTGCATACAAAGCCCCGACCTTCGCCGACCGTCAGGCCGCCGCCACGGCGGCGCGCGACAAGGCGCTGGCCAAGCTCAAGGCCAAGCCCCCGCTTGATCCCGAGCTGGTCGCCGAACGCAAGGCCGCGGCCGAGCGCAAGGCGGCTGCGACTGAAGAAAAGCGCATCGCCAAGATTGCCGAGCGCGAAACGGCCAAGGCCGAAGCTGCCGAACGCGCTGCCGAAGCCGCCGCTGCCGCCGAAGCCGCCAAAAAACCCGAAATGACCGACGAAGAAAAGAAGGCCGAACGCGATGCGCGCTACGCGGCCCGCAAGGCGCGCAAGAAGCGGTAAACCGGCCTAGCGCCCGCCGAACAACTGCCGCCCGGCCAGATCGAGCATGATTTCTTCGCTGCCCCCGCCGATCGCGTTGACCCGCACTTCGCGGTAAATCCGTTCGACCTTGCTGCCGGTGATGTAGCTCGCCCCGCCCAGAATTTGCGCCGCCTCGCGCGCGACGTGTTCGAGCATCCGGGTCGCCTGCACTTTGAGCATCGCGAAATCGGCGGGACGGTCGCGGCCCTCTTTAACCTGCCACGCGCACAGATCGATCCACGCCTGCGTCGCTTCGATCTGGCGCTCCATGTCGGCCAGCTTGATCCGGATCGACTGGTGGCCGACCAGCGGCTTGCCGAACGTCTCGCGGCTTTGCGCCCACGTCACCGCCTCGGCCATTGCGACGCGGGCGTGCGCGCAGCAGCCCATCGCCATGCCCAGCCGTTCGGCGTTGAAGTTGCGCATGATCCCGATGAACCCGCCGTTTTCGGCGCCGATCAGGTTGGCGGCGGGCACGCGAACGCCGTCGAAATGGATCGCAGCGGTATCCGAACAACGCCAGCCCATCTTGTCGAGCCGGGTGCGCGAAACGCCGGGCGAGTCCATATCGATCAACAGCAGCGAGATGCCACCCGCTCCTGCGCCACCCGTGCGCACCGCACAAGTCAGCCAGTCGGCGCGCATCCCACTGGTGATGAACAGCTTGCCGCCATCGACGATGTAAACATCGCCTTCCTTGCGCGCCGTGGTCTTGAGGTTGGCCACGTCCGACCCGCCGCCCGCCTCGGTGATCCCCAGCGCGATGATCTTCTCGCCCGCGAGCACCGGCGGGGCAACGCGGCGTTTCATCTCGTCCGAGCCCAGCGCGAGGATCGGCGGGAGGCCGATGCCGTGGGTCATCAACGATGCCCCCAGCCCGCCCGCGCCCACGGCGGCAAGTTCCTCGGTCAGGACCAGCCCGTGAAAGATGTCGAATCCTGCGCTGTGCCCGCCATATTCCTCGGGATAGCGCAGGCCGAGGATGCCTGCTTCGGCGGCCTTGCGATGAAGGTCGCGGGGAAGTTCGCCCTCGGCCTCCCAGCGGTCGATGTCGGGGGCGACTTCGCGCTCCACAAACCGGCGCACGCTCATCGCCAGTGCCTCATGGGTTTCGTCGTACCAGGGAGAGCGGGCGCGCCAGGTGTCGAATGCGGTCATCCGCGCAGGCTGGGAGCGCCGCGCCGTGCCGTCAAGGCTGGCGAAAGGGAGGACCGGATAAAGACCCGCCCCCGCGCGTTGTCGGGGTAGCAATAGCCTGGGCCGCAACGATGTATGCAAGTCAAGACAACCGGGCGGTCTCCGCCATCGCCTCAACCGCGATCGTCGCGGGGATCGGGGCGATGCTGGTGTTCGGGTTGCAGGCGGGGCGGATTGTCGAGGCCACGCAGGCGCTGATCGCGATCGACCTGCCGCCACCGCGGCCCACGCCCACCCCCACACCTCCCCCGCCGCCCAAGAAGTCTGAAAAGTCCGCCCCCAAGGGCGATCCGGGCCAGCGCAACCTCAAGAACAAGGCGACGCAAATCGTCGCGATTGTGCCGCCGATCCTGATCGTGCCGCCCCCCCCGGTGGTGGTCGCAACCACGCCCGCCAACACCGGCAACGCCACCCAGAGCGGTGCCTCCGACCGTGCCGGGCCGGGCCAGGGAGCGGGCGGGTACGGCAATGGGCTGGGCGGCGGGGGCAATGGCGGCGATGGCGACGGGATCAACCGAGAAGCGCCGCCCCGCCCGATTCGCGACCGCTTGGCCTACAAGTACATCCCCGAAGATGTCGGCGAGCCGGGCGAGACAGTTTCGATGGGTGTGGTTTACATGGTCAATCCCGACGGCCACGTCTCCAACTGCCGGGTCGATCGTTCGAGCGGCTATCCGCGGTTCGATCGGCTGGCCTGCCAGCTCATCGAGGAACGCTTTCTGTTCCGCCCGGCGCGCGACCGTTCGGGCCAGGCGATCGCCACCCGCGTCGGGCAGGACCACTTCTGGGAAATTCCGCGCGGCGTCGATCGCGGGCGCTGAGCGGGATTACGCGGCGCCCGTAACCACAAAGCCCAGGAACAGCGCCGAGGCCGCAATCATCACGACCGTCGCGGCCCAGCCGAACGCTGTCTGCATCGGCGAGACGGTCAGCCGCCCCATCGCGCGCGGATTGCGCACGATCAGCATCATGATCACCATCAGCGGCCCCGCCAGCACTCCGTTGACCACCGCCGCCCAGTACAACGCCCGCGCCGGATCGATGCCCACGCCGTTCAGCGAAGCCCCGGCCAGCGTGGTCACCGCGATGGTGCCGTAGAACAACCGCGCGGAGAGCGGCTTGGCATCGAGGCTGCCCGCGATCCCCGCCATTTCGGTCACCGCATAGGCCGCCGAACCCGCGAGCACCGGTACCGCCAACAGGCCCGTGCCGATCACCCCGGCGGCGAACATGGCGAACGCGAACTGCCCCGCGATCGGCCGCAGCGCCTCGGCCGCCTGCGACGAAGTGGTGATATCGCGCACCCCGCTGGCATGCAGCGTCGCCGCAGTGGCGAACACGATTGCCAGCGAGATCAGCGTGCTGAATGCCATTCCGGTCAGCGTATCGAGCCGGATCCGCTTGAGCTCGGGACCGGCAGTTTTTGGGGTCAGGCACAGCGGCTTGGCGTGGTGGCGGTGCTGTTCCTCGATCTCCTGCCCGGCCTGCCAGAAGAACAGGTAGGGGCTGATCGTGGTGCCCAGGATCGCGACGAACGCAGTGGCATAGGCGGCATTGAATTGCAGTTCGGGCACGACCAGCGAGCGCAAGGCGTGGCCCCACGGTACTTTGGCCACCGCCACCACCGCCACATAGGTGAACAGCGACAGCGTGGTCCACTTGAGGATCGCGGCATAGCGCGGATAGCTCAGCCCCACCTCCAGGACGATGCAGACGATCCCGAACCCCAGCGTGTAAAGCGCTGTACTTCCGCCGATCAGCAGAGCTAGCGCCGCACCCATCGCGCTGAGATCGGCGCCCAGGTTGATCACGTTGGCGACCAACAACAGCAAGACCATCGCATACAAAATCGGCCGCGGATAATGGCGGCGCAGATTGCGCGCGATGCCCGCTCCGGTGACTCGCCCGATCTCCGCCGCGATTTGCTGGATCGCCACCATCAGCGGGAAGCTGAGAACAAACGTCCACGCCAGGCCATAGCCGAACTCGGCCCCGACCTGGCTGTGCGTGCCAATCCCGCTCGGATCGTCATCGGCCGCACCGGTAATCAAACCCGGGCCGAGAGAGTTGAGGAAAGCGCGGAACCCGCGCGGGGTGTCTTCAGCAGTTTCGGTCACGGATGACCGTCGCACGCGCGGGAGCAGGTGGCAACTTGGCCTAACCCGCACTCTCCACCGGCATCACGTTGTATTTGCGCACCTCGGCCTGGCTCAGGCAATAGCGGGTCGATTTGTTCGCGCCGCTGACGACCGCCTGCTGCTTGTACATCACATCGGTGAGCAGCTTGCGGCTGATTCCCATGCGGATCAGAAAGTCGTTGTCTTCGCTCGCCAGCATCGCGCTCGATTGCTCGATCTCGCCGATCAGCTTGATCGTCTCGTCGGTGCCTTCGCCGACCGAGATATCGATCACGTCGCGGTCCTGGGTGTGGGTGAACATGTGGACCATGAACACTCCGCCGGGTTCAACATAGCGCCGGTCGCCGCCCATGAAGATGAAGTTGCAGCTCGAGAAACAGGTCCACCCCGCGGGGATGCGCGTCGCCATGCCGGGGAAGCCGCGGATTACCCGGCCCGCGGCGTTGCCCGCCTCGGCATCGCCACCGCGCGATTTGAGCCAAATTTCCTCGACCTTGTCGTCCTTGTCGATCGCCGCCTTCAACCGCGCGGGCAGCGTTTCTTCGACCACGCCATCGAGGATCAGGATGTGCTTGCCGTCCTTGACCGCGGGGGTGATCGTCATGATCTTGAGCGGACCCCATTCGGGCGTGCCGGGGCAGCTGGGGTTATCCGGATCCGGACCCGCGTTTGCCGCCGACTTGGGCGGCGCAGCGGCGACGCCAAGCATTGCCGCGCAAACCAGCACAGTGCGACCCACGCTTGCCACGATCACGCCATGAGCGCGTAGCGCGCCTGGCCGGGCGCCTTGCACATCCGCTTGTTGGCGGTGGTTTCCTCGCCGTTGACGATGACCACGTCGGACACAGTGATGCATTGCGAAACCGACGCGAGTTGCTTGCCCTTACCGTTGCCGCCGCCGCTGCTGGCGCCGCCGCTGGCGTTAGCCTTGCCTTTGCCGTTGCCGCCGCCGCTGCTGGCGCCGCCGCTGGCGTTAGCCTTGCCTTTGCCGTTGCCGACAACGACCGCAGGCACGCTTTCAACCGCAACGATAGTCGACTTGCCTTTAACGTCCTTGCGGCTGCCCGAGGTCCATTCGGCGGTTTGGCCGACCGCCACCGCGCCGGTCGTGTCATCGCCGCGAGTTACCGCCAGGGTGGCATCGGCGGCCTGCTTTTGCTCCTTCTGGTCGAGCTTGCAGGCGATCGCGTTGGTCAGGATCGTGGCGAATTCGGGCATCGGCACGAAGCTGGCAAAGCGTCCGCCGACGCGATTGGCGACCGAACCGGCCATGCTACCCAGGATCGAGGCGCCCACGCTCTTCTTCTTGCCTTCGGGGCAACCGTTCGTGGTGGTCGTGTCGGTGGTCGAACTCTTCCTGCCCAGCGAGCCGAGGCTGATCCCGCCAAACTGCGCCTGCGCGGGAAGCGCGCCGACCATGCAAAGCGCCGCCGCGCCCAGGCTTGCGCTGCGAACGATGTGCGATAGTGCGGTCATCCGACTTTTCCCGTTGCTGGCCCGAGCTCGAAGTCGCCCGGTGCGTTGCTTCACCACGGAAAATTACGCCTCGCTGTGATCCAGGTCAATCATGCGGGAGTGCTGCGTGCGCCGAACAGGGGGAAGCGATGGTGGAGCCTAGCGGGATCGAACCGCTGACCTCCTGCATGCCATGCAGGCGCTCTCCCAGCTGAGCTAAGGCCCCATGCCATCGATGCCGCGCCCTGGGGTGGCGCGCGGAAGCGGCCTCATATTGCCGGGGG
>JANMQW010000333.1:0-2327 GCA_031370725.1 Novosphingobium sp. | reverse complement strand
ACTGCCTGACAAGCGTCGAGCTTGCGGCTTGCGATGATCACATCGGCGCCGCGTGTCGCAAAGGCGCGGACCATCTGATAGCCCAGCCCGCGGCTGCCCCCAGTGACGAGCACGACTTTGCCAGTGAAATCGAACAGCGGGTCGGGAATCATCTGGCAGAACTCCTGCGCTGCGGCCTTGTGCACCTTGGCCGACGTAGCGGACAGCGCCAAGCCTATCGCTTCGCCATGACCGCGTCCGCCGGTGTGGCGGAGGAGCCGGGTCTAGTCGAACAGCCGCTCGAACCAGTTGCGCGGTGGGGTCGATTGTTCGGTTGGCGGGGGAGGTGGCTCGCGATCCTCGCTGCTCGCATCCCGACGGGTGTTTCCGTGCAGGATTGCTTCGATCGCTTCGCTAGCCTCGACCCGCTTCGGCCGAACCGGATGGTACCCCGGCTTGGCTACATCGTACACCGCCACCATCCCGTCGCCCGACCACGTCGCGTCGAAAAACAGGTCGCGTTCGCGGCGGCGGCGGGGGAGGATTTCGGTGGGGCGGCGCCAGTCGAGGATCGCTTTGCTCGCGGCTTCAGCGTCACCCGCCAGGAAGCGCTTGAGCCATGACGCGCGGGCGATCGCCCCGGTGTTGTAGTGAAACGAGAGCGCGGCGGCGAGCTGGTGCTCGGCAGGCTCGAACGCCCCGAACGCGGCGAGCACCGGGGGCAGATAGCGCGCGGTTAGCAGCCACACATACACCTCGAGGCAGCGTTCGAGCGGCTGCGGGTTGTCGCGATAGCGTGCGACGCGATGGCCGCTGGCGTCGGTGATCCCCACGCTCCAGGTCCACACCCCGATGCTGTCGCGATAGGCCTCGCGCGCCAGCCCCTCGTGCTGGAGAATTTCGCTGACGATCCGAGGGGTAAGGGTGCGCATAAGCCGCGACTCGCCTTTCGCCAAAGCTGAGCGTGTTGGCGAAACGGTTCGGAGTAGGAAAATAAAAAGTGGAACGCGCCTGGCGGCCGAGGCGACCTGCCGGTCACGCCCCTTCCAAACCCCTCCCGCAGGCGGGAGGGGAAAAGAGGTTAGCCCAGCGCGGCTTTCAGATCGTCGACCAGATCGGTGCGTTCCCACGGGAACAGGTCGCCTTCGGGCTTGCGTCCGAAGTGGCCATAGGCGGCTGTCTTGCGGTAGATCGGCTTGTTGAGGCCCAGATGGGTGCGGATGCTGCGTGGGGTCAGACCGCCCAGCTTGGCGATCCCCATGATCGCGGTTTCGATCACATCGTCTCCGACTTTGCCGGTTTCATGCGTATCGACATACAGCGACAGCGGCTTGGATACCCCGATTGCATATGCGAGTTGGATCGTGCAGCGCGTGGCGAGCCCCGCCGCGACGATGTTCTTGGCGAGATAGCGGGTGATGTAAGCGGCCGAGCGATCGACCTTGGTCGGGTCCTTTCCGCTGAACGCGCCGCCGCCGTGCGGGGCCGCGCCGCCATACGTATCGACGATGATCTTGCGCCCGGTCAGTCCGGCGTCGCCATCGGGCCCGCCGATCACAAAGCAGCCGGTCGGATTGATGTGATACTCGGTCTCGCGCAGCAGCACCGGCGGAAGAACTTCGGCGATCACGCGCTTCACATAGGCGTGGAGCTGGGCTTCCTTGTCGCCCTCGTCGTAACCCTCGGCGTGCTGGGTCGAGACGACGATCGCGGTGGCGGCCACCGGCAGGCTGCCTTCATAGCGCAGGGTAACCTGGCTCTTGGCGTCGGGCTCCAGAAACGGAGCCACGCCCGAGTGCCGATCATCGGCCATGCGCTGAAGGATTTTGTGACTGTAATACAGCGTCGCGGGCATCAGGTCGGGGGTTTCGTCGGTGGCGTAACCGAACATGATCCCCTGATCGCCTGCGCCCTCGTCCTTGTTGCTGCCGGCGTCCACGCCCTGGGCAATATGGTCGGACTGTCCATGTAGCCGGTTGATCAGCTCGAACTTTTCCCAGTGAAAGCCGGCCTGCTCATAGCCTATTTCGCGCACCGTGCGGCGCACCGTGACCTCGATTTCTTCCTTGGCACCTGGCGCCCAAAAGCCGTTAGCTTGCCATTCGGCGCGCTTTTCATCGTACATCGGCAAGCAGCGGATTTCGCCCGCCAGAACCACCAGCTGGGTGGTGGTCAGCGTCTCGCAGGCGATCCGCGATTCGTTGTCCTTGGCCAGAAACAGATCGACGATCGCGTCCGAAATCTGGTCCGAAACCTTGTCCGGGTGGCCTTCGGAAACACTTTCGGAGGTGAACAAGTAGTCGCTGCGCATGGGTCGGTCCGTTATATAAAGAAAGCTTTATGTGCGG
>JANMQW010000291.1:0-1800 GCA_031370725.1 Novosphingobium sp. | reverse complement strand
GGGTTGGCCATCGCGTTCTGCATGAACCACATCGTCGCGGCTTTCAGCTCGCCGTTGGCCTTGGCGAGGCTGCCCGCGATCGCGGCAAGATCGCCTTCCGCCCCGACGCATTCCTCATCGACCAGCGCGAACAACGCCTGCACCGCCCGGCCTCCGTTCGCGGCCAGCTTGCGCCCGCACAAATCCATCGCCTGGATGCCGTTGGTGCCTTCATAAAGCATCGCGATCCGGACATCGCGCACGAACTGTTCCATCCCGTTCTCGACAATATAGCCGTGCCCCCCCCACACCTGCTGCATGTCGGTGGCGACCTTGTAGCCGCTGTCGGTGCCATAGCCCTTGATCACCGGAGTCAATATCCCGAGCAGATCGTCGGCGGCGGCGCGCTCTTCCTCCGTCGCGGCCTTGTGGCTCAGATCGACCTGGAGCGCGCCCCACAGGCACAGTGCCCGCAAGCCCTCGGTCAGCGCCTTGGCGTCCATCAGCATCCGCCGCACATCGGCGTGGACGATGATCGGATCGGCCTTTTCGTGTGGCTCGGCCGGGCCGGTCAGCGCGCGGCCCTGGCGACGTTCGAGCGCGTAGGCGACGCCGTTCTGATAGGCGACTTCGGCCTGCGCGAGCCCCTGGATGCCCACGCCCAGCCGCGCCGCGTTCATCATGATGAACATCGCGGCGAGGCCCTTGTTCTCCTCGCCGACCATCGTCCCGATCGCGCCATCGTAGTTCATCACGCAGGTCGCGTTGGCGCGGATGCCCATCTTGTGTTCGAGCGAGCCGCACGAAACTGCATTGCGCGCGCCCAGCGAGCCATCGGCGCCGACCATCACTTTGGGAACGATGAACAGCGAGATGCCCTTGGACGATTCGGGCGCATCGGGAGTCTTGGCCAAGACCAGGTGGATGATGTTTTCGGTCAGATCATGTTCGCCCGCCGAAATGAAGATCTTGGTGCCGGTGATCGCGTAAGTCCCGTCGGCCTGCGGCACCGCGCGGGTCCGGATCAGGCCAAGATCGGTGCCGCAATGCGGCTCGGTCAGGTTCATGGTGCCGAGCCACTGGCCCGAAACCATCTTGGGTACGAACATCGCCTGCTGCTCGGCGCTGCCCTTGGTGAGGATCGACGCAACCGCGCCGCCGGTCAGACCCGGATACATCGAGAACGCCTGGTTCGCGGCAGAGAGGTATTCCTCGACCAGCATCCCCAACACATGCGGCAAGCCTTGCCCGCCGAACTCTTCGGGCGCGGACAGCGTGCCCCAGCCGGCCTCGCGGAACTGATCGTAGGCGGCCTTGAAGCCGGTGGGTGTGGAGACGCTGCCATCGGGGTGCCGGGTGCAGCCTTCCTGGTCGCCCGACAGGTTGAGCGGGGCTATGATATCGGCGATGAACCGCCCGGCCTCGTCGATCACCGTGTCGGTCATCTCGCGGTCGGCGCCCTCAAAGCCGGGCAAGTTGCCGTAACTATCGAGTCTGAGCAGTTCGTTGACAACGAAGCGGGTGTCGCGGGTGGGGGCATGGTAGGTGGGCATCGGTCAGCTCCTGCTGTCTTCCAGCTCGACGAGCGTGGCGACGAAATCGGACAATTCGTGGATTGAGCTATCGAGGTCGGCGCGCTGCGCCTCGAGCTCGGCGATCTTGGCGCGGCACCGGACCAAAGTGGTGCGGCGCTGTTCGGCCCGACCATCGCCCAGATCGTAGAGGTCGATCAGCTCGCGAATTTCGGTCAGGCTGAAGCCGACGTTCTTGGCGCGCAGGATCCACGCGAGGCGGGCGCGGTCGCGCTTGGAATAGATGCGC
>JANMQW010000288.1:0-7913 GCA_031370725.1 Novosphingobium sp. | reverse complement strand
GCCTGTGATGGATGGCCGAAAGTCTCGAGAGCAAAAATCTGAAGAGCACAATGGATCGGTGGGAGGCGGTTGATTGGAACTTGGGCGGCGTGCTCCAGGATGTCGAAGTCATGCGTGCGATCGGCGCCGACCTCGCCAACTCACGGCGCTGGCCCGAATGTAAGCCGGGCAGCGAGTTTGCCCAAGTTCGCGCAACAAGCAAGGCGGCGCGTCAATAGGGGTCCGCGCCGCAAGCAAGGCCGACCGCCGCTGATCTGCTTGCGGTAACTTAACCCGATGCTAACCATCATGTGTTGATGTGTGCCGTGACGGACCTGCCGGGGGGCACGTCCCTCGCAGGAGCCTTGGGGCCATGGCCAGTATCGACACCGCATCGCTGACGATCGCCGAACTGCGCGAGTTCGCTGGTTTCTCCAACGCCGAGCAGCGTTACATCAAGCGCAGCCTCGATATCGGGCTGGGCCGCCAAGACGCTTTCCGACTGTGGGCCCGCAACGCGGACGAGACCGCCGCGATCCGCAGCCAGTACGTGCTCTACCAGGAACTCAAGGGCCTGCGCGGCGAGATGCCCGAAGGCGCCGGTGGAATTGGCGGCTTCGACGGGATCGAACAATTCATGGGCACGCTGATCCGCCTGACCGCGTTCGACCTCGCGCAAGAACGCCTGACCGGCTTTTCCGCCTACCGTTTCTTGTACGAGCGCCTGCTCGGCGCCGAGGTCCGCCCGTGGCTGCCGAGCGCCTTCTGCGCCGCTGCCGCCCTTCCCCAGATCAGGCCGGAACGTCGCAGGGGGCTGTTGCAGTCGATCAGCGAAGCCGCCGCCACCGCGCCCGGCTGGAGCGCAAGGGCACCGACGTTTTATCCCGAGTGGGTGGAGAAGGAAGCGGCTTGAGCGGGATCACCCCTTATACAACCCGTCCAGCCTTGCCCCATACCGCTCCCTGATCTTGTGCCGACGGATCTTCATGCTCGGAGTCATTTCCTCGTTCTCGATCCCGAACGGTTCATCCGCAAACGCGACCTGGCGGACTTTTTCGGTCACCGAGAGGTCCTTGTTGACCCGGTCCACCGCCGCCTTGACCGCGTTGCGGAAGGCCGGCAGGTCGCTTAGCGCCTTCATCTCGAACTTCTTGCCGTTGGCCACCGCCCATTCCGCGGCCCATTCAGCATCGGGCACGACCAGCCCGACGAGGTAGGGTCGGCGATCGCCCGCGACCATGGCCTGCATGATCTCGGGCTGGAGCGTCAGCATTCCTTCGACTTTTTGCGGCGCAACGTTGTCGCCCTTGTCGTTGACGATCATGTCCTTCTTGCGGTCGGTGATAACGATCCGGCCCTTGGCATCCAGGTGGCCGATATCGCCGGTGTGGAGCCAGCCATCCTGCAGCGCGCGCGCGGTTTCCCCCGGGTTCTGCCAGTAACCCAGCATCACGAGTTCGCCGCGGACAAGAATTTCACCGTCCTCGGCAAACCGCACCTCGACCCCGTGGAGCGGCGGGCCGACCGAATCCATCGCAATACCCGCAGCGGGGCGGTTGCAGCTGATCACCGGACCGGATTCGGTCTGACCATAACCCTGCAGCACGATCAGCCCCATCGTATCGAAGAACGCGCCGACCTCTGGATTGAGCGGTGCCCCGCCCGAGACCATCGCCTTCATCCGCCCGCCGAACCGCGCACGGATCTTGGGGCGCAAGGTGCGATCGAGGACCAGGTTCATCGGTTTGTCGATCAGGCGATCAGCCCGTGTCAGCCGCCCCTCGCCAATGTTCATCGCGCGGCCCATCAGGTAATTGGCGACCTTCCCCTGCTTTTCGATCTGGCGCATGATCCGGGTGCGCAGCACTTCGAACAGGCGAGGAACCACGACCATGATCGTCGGGCGCGATTCCTCGATGTTGGCGGCGAGCTTTTCGAGGCTTTCGGCGTACCAGATTTCGGCGGCCAGCCCGATCGGCAGGAACTGCCCGCCCGAATGCTCGTAGGCGTGGCTGAGCGGAAGAAACGACAGGAAGCGTTCGTCGCCCCAGCCGAAATCCTCGGCGATGACCCGCGCCGCGCCAGCGACGTTGGTGATGATCGATCCGTGGGGGAGCATCACCCCGCGCGGCGCGCCGCCGGTGCCGCTGGTGTAGATCAGGCAGGCCAGGTCGCTGCGTTTGACCGCCATCTGGCGCGCGTCGACCGCAGCGCGCGCTGCAACCGCATCGCCCGCCAGCAGCGCGTTCCATTCATGGAAAGCGACCCGTCCGGCTTGCGCGGTGCGCAGCGGCTCGATCCCGATGACGTGCTCACATTCGGTGCGGAACACTGCGGAGAGCAGCGGCTTGGCCAGCTTGGCGGTGGATACGATGACCGCCTTGGCACCCGAATTTTCCAGGATATGGAGGTGATCCCGTTCGGTGTTGGTGGTGTAGGTCGGCACCGTCACCAGCCCCGCGGCCATGATCGCCAGATCGGCGATGCACCATTCGGGGCGATTTTCTGAAACGAGCATCACCCGATCGCCGGGCTCCAGCCCCAATCCGAGCAGTCCTTCGGCAACCAGGCAGACCCGCTCCGCCGTCTCGCGCCATGATATCGCGTGCCATTCGCCATCGTGCTTGGCCGACAGGAACGGCTGGTCGCCGCGGATGCCAGCGCGATCAAGAAACATCGCGACCAGGCTGTTGTAGGTATCGAAATCGGCCAGCTTCACGCGCGCTCTCACCCCTGCTTTTGGTTTGATGAGGTGTTTAGGCGCGCGCCGTCCCATCGGCAACTATTCGGCGACCGCGGCGCCTTCGCTGCGCGGAACCGCGACGCCGAGCCAGCGGTCGCCGGCCCGCTCGACCGCGTTGGCCTTGAAACCGGGTTCGCGCGCGATCACCGACTTGTGGCCGAGCGCCAGCAACGCCGGGATCATTGCCTCGAGCGCGGTGCCCTTTTCGACGAATACGGTATCGCCCTCCGGCGCGAAGATCACCGGGAGGGCGATCGCGTCCTGCGCCGAAAGCCGCCAGTCGATGACGCCGATGATCGCCTTGAGCACTTGCGCCGGGATGGTCGTTCCACCTGCCGCGCCGATCGCCAGACGCAAGCCACCGTCGGGACCATATACCAGCGTCGGTGACATCGAGCTGCGCGGTCGCTTGTTCGCCTCGACCCGGTTGGCAGTGGGGCGACCGCTCGCGTCGTTGGGGACAAGATTGAAGTCGGTCAATTCGTTGTTGAGATAATAGCCGTTGACCACCAGCCCCGAACCGAAGATCGATTCGATGGTCGAAGTGTAGGTGACCGCGTTGCCGCCCTTGTCGACCGCGACGAAGTGCGAAGTGCCGTTCTCGGGCTGCGTCGCGGGATTGCCCCAGCTCAGCGCCTGGGCGCCGGGCGGGGTACCGGGACGCACCACGCCGAGCGACTTAGCGGGATCGATCAGCGCAGAACGGCTCGCCAGATAGCCGGGGTCCATCAGTCCGGCGGTCGGGACACTCACGAAATCGCCGTCCCCCAGATAGCGCGCGCGGTCGGCATAGGCGAGGCGTTGGGATTCGGCGATGAGGTGCCAGGCGACCGGTGAATCCTTGCCCAGCGCGCCAAGATCAAAGCGCTCGAGCTGCTTGAGCGTGGCGAACACGGTCGTCGCCCCTGACGACGGAGGGCCCATCCCGCAGATGCGGTAGCCGCGATACGTGCCGCACAATGGCTGGCGTTTCTTGGCTTCGTAGCCCGCAATGTCACCCGGCTGAAGCGGCGCGGGATTGCGCGTGGCGGATTGGACCTCACGCGCCAGCGCCGCGGCATTCTGTCCGGTGTAGAACGCGTCCGGTCCGCTTTTGGAAACATCTGTCAAGAACGTGGCGAGCGCCGGGTTCCTGACGACGGTTCCCACCGGCACGGGCGAGCCATCGGTCTGATAGAACAGCGCTCGCCCATCAGGATCGAGCGCGCCGATCGCCCGAAAAGTGTCGAGCACCGCGTATAGCCGTGGGGTGACCGCAAAGCCGTCGCGGGCGAGGCGGATCGCGGGGTCGAACAGGCGCTTCCAGGCGAGCTTGCCGTGTTCGCGGTGCGCCAGTGCGACCATCCGGATTGAACCGGGCACGCCCACGCTGCGTCCGCCAGGGACGGCTTCGCGGATGCCCATCGGCTTGCCGTCCCTGAAAAACCATTCTGGCGTTGCCGCGGCGGGCGCCTTTTCGCGCCCGTCGAAGGTCTCGACATGGCCCGCTGCATCGCCCCAGACAAGGAACCCGCCGCCGCCGATCCCCGAACTCTGCGACTCGACCACGGTCAGCGCGAGCATCGTTGCGATCGCCGCATCGGTCGCGTTGCCCCCGGCGCGCAGGATTTCAGATCCCGCTTCGGCGGCCCGCGGATCGGCGGCGCTGACGATGCCCTGAGTCCCGGCAGCGGCGCTACCGAGTTCGCCGATTTGGGGCGCGGTGCGCGAAAACGAGCCGACTTGGGCAGGAGCGGTGACGCAGGCTGACAGAGCGAGCGCGGCGAACGGGGCAAGATAGCGGTGCGACATCGCTGCCGACGCTATGCGCTGCCGACCGCCTCGGCAATCGTTGAAAAGCCATCGCGTTGCATCAGTCGCACCAGCCCGGCGTTGATCCGGCGGGCCAGCCCGGGGCCTTCATAGACCATCGCTGAATAGAGCTGGACCAGGCTTGCCCCCGCACGGATTCGCGCCCAGGCATCCTCGGCGGTGGCGATCCCGCCGACTCCGACAAGCGGAATCGCCCCGCCGCTCGCGCTGCGGAAATCGCACAGCCGCTGGTGGGCAAGATCGCGCAACGGTTCGCCCGAAAGCCCGCCCACTTCATCGGCATGGCGCGAGCGCAGCGCGGGACGGGTGATCGTGGTGTTGGAGACAATCAGCGCGCCCAGCCGGCGCTCGATCGCGATCCGGCAGATCGCATCGATATCGGCAGGTTCGAGATCGGGGGCGAGCTTGAGGAACACCGGCGGGCCCTCTCCCCCGCGCGCCGCAAGCACGGCATCGAGCAGCGCGGCCAGCGCGCCTTCGTCCTGCAAGGCGCGCAGGCCGGGGGTGTTGGGCGAACTGATGTTGACCGTCAGGTACGTGGCGAGCGGCGCCATGACTAGCGCCAGATAAGCATAGTCGGCGATACGATCGGGCGAATCCTTGTTGGCGCCGATATTGATGCCGACCACGCCGCCGCGCTCGCGCCGCGCCTGTAATCGCGCCAGCAGCGCCTCGGCCCCGGCGTTGTTGAAGCCCATCCGGTTGATCACCGCGCGGTCCTCGGCGAGTCGGAACAGCCGCGGGCGCGGGTTGCCAGCTTGCGCCAGCGGGGTCACGGTGCCGACTTCGGCGAACCCAAAGCCGAGCCGCAGCAATGCATCGGGAACCTCACCGTTCTTGTCGTATCCCGGCGCGGCGCCCAGCGGGCCGCTAAAATCGATCCCAGCCACGGTGGACCGCAAAACCGGATCGATTCGCGACTCGGGAAGCGGCAGCGCTTTGAGTGCTGCGAGGCTCAGGCCATGCGCAGTTTCGGGATCGAGCATGAAAAGTGCGGGGCGGAACACCGGGAACAGCATCGCGTCGCGCTATGGCAGCGGTACAGGCCGGGTTCAACGTCGGCTCTGTCACAAATTTGTAACCCTAGGATACGCAACAAAATATTTCGCAAATCGGCCAATTTGTCGAATCCATACAATTTGCGCGCGCCCGTTCGGCCTAATCGACCCTTGCGACCCGAAGGGCTCGGTGCAGAAATGCGACGAGTTCTCCACTTTAAAAGGGCAGTCCAGCCATTCATGGCCGGGCTGCCCTTCTTTTATGCGCTGCAGGTGGCCCGCGCGTCGGCCCCCGTTGCAAGCAATCTCGCTTCAGATTAGACCCGATTATGCGGAACCTGCCGGTTCGGTACAAGGATGGCACAGCGATCGTGATGCGGGATTCAACGGCACAGGCGCTGAACGCCGAATGGCCACCCGACTCGCGCCTTACCCAGCAGGGCCTGCTCAGGCTGGAGCTGTTTCCGCCGCCCGCCGCGCTGACGCCGTACATCACCACCTTCTTCCGGATGCGCTGCGATGAGCGCTCGATCCGCGATATCCAGCCATCTTCGATCGGGCTGATGGCAGTTATGGTACGCGGATCGGGGCACATGCGTTTTCTCGACGGGCGGGTCGAGCCGAGCCACCTCTTCACCCTGCAAACCCCCACCGCCGCCGCGGCGACCTTCGTGATCGAAGGGCCGTGGCACCTGCTCGGCGCGGCGCTGGCCCCGCTCGGCTGGGCGGCGTTGACCGG
Source organism: Novosphingobium sp. (assembly GCA_031370725.1). Taxonomy (GTDB): domain Bacteria; phylum Pseudomonadota; class Alphaproteobacteria; order Sphingomonadales; family Sphingomonadaceae; genus Novosphingobium. The sequence continues at coordinate 1,642 of JANMQW010000288.1, read as the reverse complement.
CCTGTGTGCGACTCAACACGGAAACCGGCTGTACGACGGAGCGCAAGTATTGGGCCCGGCGCTGGCCGAGGCGGCTAAAGCGGTAGCGCAAGAGTTCGATCATCTGACCGTCGAGGCCTTAATCACGCGTTTTTCGGCAGCAATCCTCGCCTCCCTACGCCCGATCAAGCCGGCTCATGCCAGCTTTGTGCGGACTGTTGGCGAGTGGCTGGCGCAATCGATCACCCCCGTCGTTGCCGACCTCCAGGCCCGCAGCGGCCTTGGCACGCGGCAGATCCAGCGCCTGACCGACCGCTATTTCGGCCTTCCGCCGACCGCGCTGGCGCGCAAGTATCGCGCGTTACGCGCCGCAGTGCTGCTATCGCGGCCCTCGCTGTCTTCCGACGATATCGCCGCTGTGCAGGACCACTTCTTCGACCAGCCGCACATGATCCGCGAGATTCGGCTGTTCGCCGGTCGGACCCCGGCGAGGATCGCCGATCCCGATACACCGTTTCTTTCAGCGATGATGGACTTGCGCAACTTTCGGGAGCGCGGCCCCCGGCTCGCGCCGATTCCCGACGACTTGCGCGCCTGACCTCGCATCCCTAGATAGTAATCGGAACGAATTGGTCCGATTAGGGCCGCGGGGAACATCCGATGCGCCTGTCCAGCATGGCCGACTATGCCGTAGTCACGATGTCCGCCGCCGCGCGGCACTGTGGCGGCGTTCGCGTTTCGGCCGCGCAATTGGCTGAAGAGACCGGACTGCCCGCAGCGACCGTGCAAAAGCTCGTCAGTAAGCTCTCCGCTGCGGGCCTGCTGCGCGCCAGCCGCGGGGCTGGCGGCGGCCTCAGGCTCTCCCGCCCGGCCGCGGCGATCAACCTGGCCGATATCGTCGAGGCCGTCGAAGGCCCGATCGCGCTGACCGCCTGTGTCGATAGCGCGCGCCACGATTGCGGAATGGAAAGCGCCTGCGCCGTCCGCCCGCATTGGAGCGTGGTCAACGACGCGGTTCGCGGGGCTTTGGCCGAAGTGCCGCTCACTCGGCTGGCGGAGATGGTGGCATGAACGAAATGGTGGCCCTCAAGGACCAGGCCGCGCGCGATGCAGCGGATCGTGTTGCCGATTACGAGCACGGCTGGTCGGCGGATATCGAAACCGACTTTGCCCCCAAGGGCCTGACCGAAGACACCGTGCGCTTTATCAGCGGCAAAAAGAACGAGCCGCAATGGATGCTCGATCAGCGGCTCAAAGCGTTCCGCCACTGGCTGACGATGACCGCGCCCGATTGGGCCAAGCTCAACATCCCGCCGATCGATTACCAGGACGCCTATTACTACGCCGCACCCAAGGCCAAGCCGAAGCTGGGGAGCCTCGACGAGGTCGATCCCGAGATCCTGCGCGTCTACGAGAAGCTGGGTATTCCGCTGGAGGAGCAGAAGGTGCTCGCCGGGGTCGAAGGCGCGCGCAAGGTCGCGGTCGATGCGGTGTTCGACAGCGTCAGCGTCGCCACCACCTTCCGCAAGGAACTGGAGGCGGCGGGCGTGATCTTCCGCTCGATTTCGGAGGCGATCAGGGAATACCCCGATCTGGTCAAGCGCTGGCTCGGCAAGGTCGTGCCGATGCACGACAACTACTTCGCCGCGCTCAACTGCGCGGT
>JANMQW010000277.1:0-1562 GCA_031370725.1 Novosphingobium sp. | reverse complement strand
ATCGAGGCGCGCTGGTATGCGCATTGGGAGGCCAACGGGCTGTTCCGTCCCGAACGCCCGGAGGCAACGCCGTTCACCATCGTCAACCCGCCGCCCAACGTCACCGGATCCTTGCACATCGGCCACGCGCTCGACAACACGTTGCAGGACGTTGTCGTGCGGTACGAGCGGCTGCGCGGCAAGGATGCGCTATGGGTGGTCGGCACCGATCACGCCGGGATCGCGACGCAGATGGTGGTCGAGCGCGAGCTGGAGAAACGGCAGGACAAGCGCACCAACTACAGCCGCGAGGATTTCATCGCGAAGGTGTGGGAGTGGAAACACGAAAGCGGCGGGGTCATCACCAGCCAGTTGCGACGGCTGGGCTGTTCGATGGACTGGAGCCGCGAGCAGTTCACGATGGACCCGCATTTTACCCGCGCGGTGACCAAGGTGTTCGTCGATCTTTACAACGAGAAGCTGATCTATCGCGACAAGCGCCTGGTCAACTGGGATCCCAAGCTGAAGACTGCGATCAGCGATCTCGAGGTCGAGAGCCGCGAAGTCCAGGGCCACATGTGGCACTTCAAGTATCCGCTCGCAGGCGGTGAGACCTATAGGTATGTCGAGCGCGACGCCGATGGCGCAATCGTGCTGGAAGAACAGCGCGACTATATCGCGATCGCCACCACCCGGCCCGAGACCATGCTGGGCGATGGCGCGGTAGCGGTTCATCCGGGCGATGCGCGCTACGCCCCGATCGTGGGCAAATTGTGCGAAATTCCGGTCGGGCCCAAGGAACACCGCCGCCTGATCCCGATCATCACCGACGAATATCCCGACCCTGCTTTCGGATCGGGCGCGGTCAAGATCACCGGCGCGCACGACGAGAACGACTACGCCGTCGCCCAGCGCAATGGCATCCCGATGTACCGCCTGATGGACGAGGTTGCGGCGATGCGCAGCGACGGCCCGGCCTATGCCGAAGCCTCGGCATTGGCGCGTCAAATCGCTGCGGGCGGGGGTGCGAGCGCGGCCGAAATCGACGCGCTGAATCTCGTCCCCGACGTATACCGCGGGCTCGACCGTTACGAAGCCCGCCGCCGCGTGGTGGCGGATATCGACGCCGACGGGCTGATGATCGGGGTCGAGGACAAGGCTATCATGCAGCCGTTCGGGGACCGCGGCGGGGTGGTGATCGAACCGATGCTGACCGACCAGTGGTACGTCAACGCGGGCGAACTGGCCAAAGCGCCGCTGGAGGCGGTGCGTTCGGGCGCAATCGAGATCGTGCCCAAAAGCTGGGAGAAGACGTTCTTCAACTGGATGGAGAACATCCAGCCGTGGTGTGTGTCACGCCAGCTGTGGTGGGGGCATCGAATCCCGGCTTGGTATGCTGCGGACGGCGGCATCTTTGTCGCCGAAACCGAAGCTGAGGCACGGCGCCTAGCCGGCGATGCAGCGCTGACGCGCGACGAAGACGTCCTCGACACCTGGTTCTCCAGCGCCCTGTGGCCGTTCGCCACGTTGGGCTGGCCGGAATCTGATCCTCCCCGGGACGGGGAGGTGGCGCGAAGCGACGG